>NZ_JBPQTP010000099.1:0-24848 GCF_051386395.1 Micromonospora sp. URMC 106 | reverse complement strand
GTCCGCCGCCGCCTCGTCCATCTGCGGGCTGTTCAGCATCTGGCGGGGCTCGTCGGGCTTGCTGGCGGGGCCGCCGTCGAGGGTGCTGTGGGAGGTCAGGCCTTCTTGGTCAGGCAGAGCAGGTAGCCCTTCTTGCCCGGCTCGATGCTGTAGAAGACGTAACCGTCCTGGTCCTCCTTGATGTACTGCTCGCACGCCTCACCGGAGCGGGCCTGCGTCTCGGTCTGCCCGTCGACCCGGCCGACCACGTTGTACACGGCGTCGGTGGAGGTGCACTCGACGACCTTCGCGCCGTCGACCTTCTCCTCCTTGGTGCCGGTCACCTCGGGCAGCTCGGCGATGCAGTCGCCGACCTTGGCGTCGGCGGTCTCGTCCTTGTCGAGGAAGTTGCCGATCGCCGAGCCGACGCCGAACTTGAGCCCCGCGATCACCAGGAACGCGACGATCGCGCCCACGATGCCGAGCGCCTTCTTGGAGCCGGACTTCTTCGCCTCCGGCTCCGCCGGCGGCGGCGCCTGGACGGCCGACGGGGGCTGCGCGGCGTCCGGCGCGGGGGGCGGTGCGACCTGCTCTGACACGGGTTGTCCTTCCGAGGGGTGAATGAGCAGACGACACCGTAGCGATCAAGTACGACGGTCGTTGTCCCGTCGGCCTCATCCGTTCAGCTATTTCCCAGCTTCCCGACCGGGATCCGGTTCACGTCCGGCTCGGCACCGGGGTCGGAGCCGGGGCCACCGTCGCGGTCGGGTCCACCGTCGCGGTCGGGTCGGCCGTCGCGGTGGGTTCGGGCGAGCCGCTCGACGCGGTGGGTGCCGGCAACGGGGGCAGGCCGGGCGCGGGCGCGGTGGCCGCCGGCGGGCGCGGCGCGAACGGCGCCTGCTCGGGGCAGTACGGGTACGGGCGCAGCAGCGGGTTGCCGAGCCCGTTCGGGTCCCGCCCGTCGGGGCAGTCCGGGTAGCCGAGGCGGATCGGGTCGCCGTTCTGGTCGAAGAGCCGGGCGTTCTGCACCAGCCGGCCCTCGCTGTCGTAGACGTAGACGTCCCGGACGTGTGAGTACCGGTCGTCGACGGAGATCTGCTCGTAGCCGAAGTCCCCCGAGCCGACGCGGCCGTTCACGTCCGCCAGGCCGACCAGCCCGAAGACCACCAGCACGGCGGTGCCGGCGTGCAGCAGCCGCCGCTTGGGCCGGGTCAGGCCGGGCGTGTGGTGGCCGAGCCAGATCGAGGCGAGCACGCTGCCGGCGAGCAGCACGAGGCCGGCCAGCTCGCTGCCGTTGAGCCTGGGCACCAGGCCGAACGCGCCGCCGGACGTCAGCACCGTGACGAGCATGGCGGCCAGGTAACCGCGCAGCACCCACCAGGCCGGCCGGAGCAGCCGGAGGAACTCGCTGGCCGAGGCGTACCCCAGGGGTGGTCCGAGTTGGACGTCCCAGCGCCGCGCCCGCGCGCGCAGCCGGTCCACGGCGGCGCCCAGGCGGCGGTCGAGGCGTCGCCCGCGGGCGGCGGTGCCGACCCCCGCGGCGGCGCGCAGCTCGGCCGCGTACGCCTCGGGCTCGCCGAGCCGCTCGACCAGGGTGCCGCCGGTGTCGGCGGCGACCTCGGCGAGGTGCTCCGGCAGGTCCTCGGTCAACTCGTCGCGGTGCGCCGGCGGCAGGTCGGCCAGAGCGGCCCGCACCCGTGCGACGTAGTCCGCGATCTCCTGCCCCGTGACGGTCATGCCGCCATCCCCCGATCGTCGAGCAGTGCGTCCATGGTGGTGGCGAACGAGCGCCAGAGCTTGCCGTAGCGGGTGAGCTGGTCCCGGCCGGCGGCGTTGAGGGAGTAGTACTTGCGGTGCGGGCCGGATTCGCTCGGCACGACGTAGGTGGTCAGCAGGCCGGCGGCGTAGAGCCGGCGCAGCGTGCCGTAGACGGAGGCGTCGCCGACCTCCTCCAGCCCGGCCTCGCGCAGCCGGCGCAGGATGTCGTAGCCGTAGCCGTCCTCCTCGCGCAGGACGGCGAGCACCGCGAGATCGAGCACGCCCTTCAACAGCTGTGTGGTGTCCACGCTTCGCACACTAGTGTGTATTGCGTAATAGCGTCAACGGAACGCGCCGCGAGACTCGGGGCGGCGCCGGCCGCCGCGCGGATCAGGCCACCCCGCGCGCCGCGCCGTCCGCGAGCCGCAGCAGCTCACGGAGTACGTGCACCAGCGCCCGAGCCTGCGCCAGGTCGATCGGCCAGCGCTCCGGGTCGTCGCCGGCGGACAACTCCAGCAGGACGCCGGCCGGCGCCAACCGCCCGACGTCCATCTGCCAGAGCGCGGCCCGCACCTGGATCACCTCGTCGCCGCGCGGCGCGACCGACCGCAGGCGGGACAGGTGCAACGCGCTCGTCGCGCACCCGCTCTCGGGCGCGCACCACGCCGGGTGGACGCGTCGGATCGTCACGTCATCGCCCCTCGTCGAGTTGTGAGGGCACTGTGGGCCCCCGGCCGGTCCCATCATCGTGACCGCCCGGCTACGGTCGGAAGTCATGCGACGGGCACCGGGCGACGGTGGCCCGATCGGCCCGCCGTGTGGGGCCCGGTGAGCGAGGTGTGATGACCAGACCACAACTGTCGACGCTGGATCTCCTGGCCGGGGAGTTGCGGCGGCTGCGCACCGAGCGCGGGCTGAGCCAGGAGGAGCTGGCCCGGCGGATCAACTACTCCGGCTCGCTCGTGGGCATGGTGGAGATCGGCCGGCGCACGCCCTCGCTCGACTTCGTCCGGCGCGCCGACGAGGCGCTGGACAGCGGCGGCCTGCTCGGGCGGATCCTGCCGCTGGTCAGCGTGGAGACCGCACCGGCCTGGTTCCGGCCCTGGGTGGCCGTCGAGCAGGAGGCGGCCACGCTGTGGTGGTTCGAGGTCTCGGTGCTGCCCGGCCTCCTCCAGACCGAGGCGTATGCCCGCGCGGTCCTTCAGGACGGGGGCCTCGTGCCCGACGCCGAAGTCGAGGAGCGGGTGACGGCACGGCTCCAGCGACAACAGATCCTTCACCGCGCCCAGCCGCCGCAACTGGTCGCGGTGATCGACGAGACGATCCTCCGCCGCCCGGTGCCGGACCGGTTCGACGTGATGCGCGAACAGATGGACCACCTGACCGAACTGGCTGTCCGCCCACACATCCACGTGCACGTGATCCCCGCCGAGGTGGGCGTGCACGCCGGTGTCGCCGGGCCGTTCATCCTGGCCGGGTACGCCGACGGGGGCTGGGTGGCGCACCTCGACAGCCCGCTGCGGGCCCAGGTGCTGGACCGCGCCGAGGAGATTGCCAGCCTGCACCGCAGGTGGGAGAGTGTCCGCTCAGAGGCGCTGTCCCGACGGCAGTCGCTGGTGCTGATGCAGGAAGTGGCGAAGACATGGAGCTGACCGCCGCCCGGTGGCGCAAGTCCACCCGCAGCGGAAACGGCGGCGCCTCGTGCGTGGAGGTCGCCGACAACCTGCCCGGCGTGGTGCTGGTCCGCGACAGCAAGGACCGCTCGGGCCCGACGCTCTCCTTCGACCCGGTTGCCTGGTCCCGGTTCGTCACCGGCCTCGCGGAGCGTCACCCGCGCTAGTCGGTGAGCAGGTTGACCACGATGCCCGCCGGGATGGACACGGCGACACCGGCGAAGAAGAACCACAGTTGGGCGCGCTGTCCGCGTTCGTTGGTCGTCCGCACCAGGGTCTCCAGGTTCGCCAGGTCCCGGTGCACGTCGACCGGCTCGCCGGGCGGGCTGGGAGGCGCCTCCGCCTGGGCCCGGAACTGACGCCGCACCCTGCTGGTGGACGAGACGGCATCGGCGACGGTGGAACTGGGCCAACGGCGCCGTCGCCTGGACAGCGGCAGCACCGGAGCGCCGGACGACGCCGGTGGGGTGGCCTGCTGCGGCGCACCGTGCACGCCCGGCTCCCCGGGTTGGGGGTATCCGCCGCCCCGGCCGTCGCCGCCCGGGCCGTCGACGATCCACCGTGGGAACTCGGGCAGCTCGGCCACGACTTCCCGCCGGGCCGACGACGGTTCCGGACCACGCCCGGCGCGGAGCCACAACACGCCGGCCAGCCCGACCAGGAGCAGGTCCGCCACCGCCGCCACGAACGACCACGGCTGCGGAAGCCCGTACGCCGCGACGCCCGTCACGCCCGCCGCCGTGACCAACACCTTGGGCGCTCTGCTCATACCCGCCATCTAAGTCCCTCTCCGCCGACCTGTCCTGCCCCTGGGCGCGCCGACCGGGACATGCCCTGGCCGGACGGGGGGGTCGCCGCACGCCGTCAGGCGAGTGCGGGACAGGGCGAGACGTGGTCGGTCCGCCGGTAGCGGGCGATCGAGATGCGGGCGATCGCGCCCTGGCGGATGTCGAACCGGATGACCGCCAGCGGGTGGCCTCCCGGCGCGATGAGGGCTCCGGGGCCGCCGTCGACGACCATCGGGACGCTCGCGTGGACCCGGTCGGCGCAGTGCCGGGTCTCCTCCGCCACGGTCCGGTTGCCGTGGGCCGCGGCCGCGGCGCCCTCGGGCAGCACGTCCAGGTCGACGGTCCGCACGACGTCGGGCGCCATCAGCGCGACGAGGCGGTCGATGTCGCCGCCGCGAGCGGCGGCGAGGAAGGCGTCCACGACCCGCGCGTGGTCGACGAGCGACGGCTCCGGACCGGCGTTCCTCTCCCGCAGGCGGATCCGCGCCCGGCTGGCCAGCTTCTTCGCGGCGGCCGGCGAGGCGCCCAGCACGGCGGCGATCTGGTCGAACGGCACGGCGAACAGGTCGTGCAGCACGTAGGCCACCCGTTGGGTGGGCGTGAGCTGGCCCAGCAGCACCAGCAGGGCACGCGAGACGTCCTCGCGGCGGAGGAACTCCTCGTCGGCGGCGATCTGCTCATCCGGAACGGCCTCGGCGAGCAGTGGGAGTTCGCCACGACGGTCCCGCGCGCGCAGCTGGTCGAGGCACAGCCGTGCGGTCACGGTGGTGAACCAGCCCTCCGGGTTGTCCAGCCTGCCCGGCTGGGCGGTCTGGGTGCGGAGCCAGGCGGTCTGGACGGCGTCCTCGGCGTCGTGGACGGAGCCCACGATGCGATGAGCGAGCGAGAGCAGTCGGGGCCGGGCCGCTTCGAACTCGTCGAGCAGGTCCACGTCGTCGGTCACCTTTCGTGCGGGCGGAGCGTCAGGACGGCCGAGCAACCGCAAACCGACGAACCCGTGCCCACAGGAGGCGCCCATGAGCCTACAGATCGCCCTGTCCCGCACCGACCCGCAACTGACCGCCCTGACCATCGTCACCGCGTTGTGCATCGCCGCCAACGCGTTCATCGTCGTCACCGACCTGGCGAAGGCACGGTTCGTCCTGGCGAACTCGGCCGAGGTGGGGCTGCGGCCGGCCGCGATTCCCTACCTCGCCGCGCTCAAGGGCGCCGGCGCGGTCGGCCTCGCGATCGGGCTCGCCGGGATCCCCGCGCTGGGGTTGGCCGCCGGCGTCGGCCTGGTCGCCTTCTTCGTCGGCGCGGTGGTGGCGCACCTCCGGGCGCGGGTCCTCCACAACATCGGGTTCCCGCTGTGCTTCCTCGCCCTGGCCGTCGGCGCACTCACCCACTTCGCGTCGGTGACCTTCTGACCGCCGGCGCCACCAGGACGGCGCGGCCGACGCGGGCCGCCGTCGAGCACGGCGGCCCGCCGACGTCACTGCCCGGCGGGCTGCGCGAGGCTCCAGGCGATGCCGTCGAGGATGTCGTGCTCGGAGGCGACGACCGAGTCCATGCCGGACCGTTCCATGATCACCCGGAGCACCAGGGCGCCGGCGCCGATCACGTCGGCCCGGCCGGGGTGCATCACCGGGATCGCGAGCCGCTGCTCCCGGCTCTTGCCGAGCAGGTCGGCCGTCACGTCGGCCACCGCCTCGTACGACACCCGGGCGTGGTGGATGCGGTCCGGGTCGTACTCCTGGAGCCCCTGGGCGATGGCGACCACGGTGGTGACCGACCCGGCGAGCCCGACCAGCGTGGCGGCCTGCCGGCCCGGCACCGCCTCCAACGCCCGGTCGACCGCGACGGCGATGTCGGCCTGCGCGGCGGCGACCTCGTCCAGGCCCGGCGGGTCGCCGTGCAGGTGCCGCTCGGTCATCCGGACACAGCCGATGTCCATCGAGATGGCCGCCTCGACGCCGCCGGCGCGGGTGCCCACGACGAACTCGGTCGAGCCACCGCCGATGTCGATGACCAGGTAGGGCTCGCGCGCGTCGGCGGGCAGCCCGCGCACCGCCCCGGTGAAGGAGAGCCGGGCCTCCTCGTCGCCGGTCACCACCTCGGGCCCCACGCCGAGGGTCCGTTCGACCATCTCCCGGAAGTCGGCGGCGTTGGAGGCGTCCCGCGACGCCGACGTGGCGCACATCCGGATCCGCTCCGCGCCGAGCTTCTCGATCTCGGCGGCGTAGGAGGACAGCGCGACGCGGGTGCGCTCGATCGCCTCCGGGGCCAGCCGGCCCGTCTTGTCGACGCCCTGGCCGAGGCGGACGATCTCCATCCGCCGGCTCAGGTCGACCAGCGGCGCCTCCGGCCCCGCCGAGGGATCGGGCAGGTCGGCGACCAGCAGTCGGATCGAGTTGGTCCCGCAGTCGATGGCGGCCACACGCGTCGTCACGGCAGCAACCCTACGTCAGCGCCTCCCGTCCCCGGCGGGTTGTCGTCGCCGCGCCCGCCGCTTCGGCGCCGGGCGACGTCGCCCGCCCACGCCGGCGACCGCGGGGCGGCGCTCGACGAGGCCCGCACGCGCTCCGCCCGGTGCGGACCGGCCGCCAAGGCCGACCGGTCCGCACGTCGGTCGGGGAGCTAACGGAGCAGGTAGGCCCGGATGACGGTCTGCTCGACCCGGCCGCCCCGGCTGTCCGTGGCGGTGGCCCGCAGCGACACGTGGCCGGCGTCGGCCGGATGCGTCACCACCGCGGTCCAGTTGCCGCCGGCGCCGACGACCGGCGCGGCCCGCCAGGTCGCCCCCTCGTCGTACGACACCTGCACGGTCAGGCCGGTGACCGTGCCGGCGGTCGAGCCGGGTTGGTGCTCGACCCGGACCGGGATGGGGAACGGCGTCCCGGCCGGGGCGGTGCGCCCCGCGTCCAGGGCGGGGGCGTACCGGACCGCCAGCAGCGGCAGGGCCACCGGCAGGGCGGTCGCCTCGTGCCGCGAGCGGAAGGTCCAGGCCGCCGAGACCTTCGTCGAGACGTCCGCGTAGCTGGTCCGGTCCATCGCCGCCTCCAGCCGGTACGTCGCCTCCTGCGGCGGCACGTCGGCACGCAGCAGGCCGTATCGGGCGTGCTCGGCGACCAGTTCGCCGTCGCGGTAGAGCGCGGTGCGCCCGCTGTCCTGCCGCATCTTCGCCCCGGGCAGGCCGCTCCGCCCGGGTGACGGGTCGACGAGCAGGCCGTCGTCGACGGTCACCTGGCCCGTGGGGGTGCGCCGGACCCCCGGCAGCGTGTCCGCCGGCCGGTCGCCGAAGGCCGGGGCCAGGACGGCGCCGTTCCAGGCGTCCCGGTAGGTCCTGCCCGGCCGGTAGCCGGCCACGAGGTCCGCGAGGGTGAGTTCCGTCAACCGCGAATCGTCGATCTGGACGAAGTACCGGAACCAGCCCGTGTCGCCGTTGTCGTGGTAGTGGTCGACGCGCCTACCCGGCAGCCGCACGTCGTGGGTGACGACGAACCCGGTGGAACCCCTCGCTCCCGAGCCGACCGCGCCGTAGCGGCCCGCCGGCCCGTGGTAGGTGTTCACGACCGCCGCCACGTCCGCCGGGCGGATGCGGCGGGTCAGCCCGGTCGGCAGCGCCCCCGGGGTGATCCAGCCCAGGTGGTACGCGTACGGGCTGTCCATGAAGTTGCCGTCGGCGTCGACCTTGGCCCAGCCGGCGGAGATGTCGGACTGGAAGGTGTCACCGGTCGCCGCCGGCCCGACCTGCGCGGTGAACAGGTTGTCGAAGCCCCGGCGCAGGTTCTGCCAGCCGACCATGGTGTCGTCGGTGGGATAGGGCGCGTCGACCCGGTAGCCGATGCCCGCGTGGGTGAAGCTGGCGGTCGGCTCCGGGACGGTGGCCGTGACCGGTCGGCCCGCGCGGGCGTCGAGCACGAGGCGGGTGTCCCTGGTCAGGCGCAGCTTCGGCTGGGCGAGCAGGGTGATCGTCTCCGTGTCCTGGTACGGGTCGGTGAAGACCAGCGCGCCGACCGTGTAGTCGCCGGCCGGCAGCCGGGTGGTGTGCTCGCCCGGCGACCACTCCACCACGCTGGAGTGGTCGGCCCACGAGGTGACCACGGTGGTGTGGTCGGTGGCGTCCGCGCCGTGGCGGTCCAGCGCCCGCGTCGTCAGCGCGTACCGTTCGACGTCGCGCAGCACCGACAGCAGCGTGACGACGGCCGGCCCGGTGCCCGCCGTGGCGGTGACCCGCCCGACGTACTGGCCGTCCGCCGCGCCGACCGAGGTGTCCACCGTGACGGTCGCCGCCGCCGTCCCGCCGGCCGGCACGGTGATCCGCTGCGGGCTGACGGTGACCATCCGTTCCGGCGCGGGCGACCCGTCCGGCCCGGCCAGCGTGGCCGCCAGGTCCAGCGTCACCGGCGCGGCCCCGTCGTTGCGGTAGGTCACCGTCCGGGTCACCGGCGCGTCGTCCTCGTGCGGCCACTCCTGCGCCCCGAAGTTGAGGCTGCCGGTGTCCGGTACGACGCTCGCCGCGAGCGCCGTACGGAGGTCGACCCGGCCCGCCCCCTGCGCGGCGGTGTCCACGCCGGGCAGCCCCGTCGCGGTGGCGACGAGCGCCGCCTTGAGCTGCGGGCCGGTCCAGTCGGGGTGCCGCTGGGCCAGCAGCGCCGCCGCCCCGGCGACGTGCGGCGCCGCCATCGACGTGCCGCTCGCCCGGGCGTACCGGTCGCCGACGGGGTCGGACGCCTCGGGCGGCGCCTGGCCGGAGCGGGCTGCCACGATGTCGACGCCGGGGGCGGCGATCTCCGGCTTGGTCCCGCCGTCGCCGAGCCGGGGGCCGCGGCTGGAGAAGTCGGCCACCGCGTCGTCCCGGGTGCTGGCGGCCACCGACAGGGCCGCCTCGGCGGTGGAGGGGGTGCCGACCGAACCCGCGCCGAGGCCGCCCTCGTTGCCGGCCGCCGCCACGAAGAGCGTGCCGTGCTGTTCGGTGAGCCGGTTGACCGCCTCCTCGAGCAGGTCCACGCCGACGGTGTCCGGGCCGCTGATGCTCATGTTGACCACGTCGGCGCCCTGCTCGGCCGCCCACTGCATGCCGGCCAGCATGGCCGACTCGGGGCACGACCGGTCGGGGCAGACCTTCCCGACGAGCAGTTCGGCGTCCGGAGCGACGCCCCGGTACTGGCCGTTCGAGGCCGCACCGGTGCCGGCGATCGTGGACGCGACGTGGGTGCCGTGGCCGATCACGTCGCCGTCCTCGGTGACGTCGGTGAAGTTGCGGCTCTCCCGGATCCTGCCGGCGAGGTCGGGATGTCCGGCGTCGGCGCCGGTGTCCAGCACCGCGACGGTCACGCCGCGCCCGGTGAGCCCGGCCTGCCAGGCCGCCGGCGCGCCGATCTGGGCGGTGCTCCGGTCCAGGCTGAGCGTGAGCCTGCCGTCCAGCCGGATCGACTCCACGCCGCCGGCCAGGGCCACCGGCCTGCCGCCGGTGGACTTCCGGGCGGAGCCGACCAGGGCCGACCACCAGGCGCCGGCGTCCCGTTTGGCGGTGCGGGCACCCAGCGCGTTGACCGCCGTCGCCTCGCCGGTCAGCCGCGCGCGGTGCCGCCGTACCCAGTCGCGGGTGCCGGCGCGGGCCGCCGGGTCGCGGTAGCGCACGAGCAGCGGGATGTCGTCGCGCCGCGCGTCGTCGTAGCCGGCGGCGACCAGCGTGGTCACGTCGAACAGCCGCCGGTCCAGCCGGCCCGCGGCGAGCAGGCCGACGGCGTCGCCGGGGATGACCAGGTCGTGCCCGTCGTGGCGCTGGCGGAGGAAGCCGACGCGTTCCCGCCCCGCGCCGGGCCGCACGGAGATGTTCCCGTCGCCGCGGATCTCGACGAGGTCGCCGGTGATGAGCGTGACCGAGCGTGGGGTGGCCTCCGCCGCACCCGGTGGGGTGGTCCGCGCCGCGGCGGTCACACCGCCCGTCGCGGCGGCCGGGGTGGGTGGGCTGACGGTTGACACGACGGCGAGGCAGGCGGCGATCGCCAGCCACCGTGGACGTTTCACGGAATCTCCTTCGAAGACGGCGACGGGCGGCCGCCCCCGAGCGCGGCCGGCCGTCGGTGTGCGACAGGTGCCGCTACTGCTGCGGCAGGGTCGGCGCCTGCGGCGCGGCGTCGGACCACTCCGCGGTCAGCACCAGGGTGCTGCGCTCCTTGCCGCCGGACGCCGGCACGCCCTTCGGCGTGGAGACGATCTTGCTGGCGAGCAGCCGGTGGGTCGCCGGGTCGACGATGAGCCACTCGGTCTCGGCGCCACTGCGGAACTCCACGCCCTGCCCGGAGCGTCCTCGCTCGTCCTGGACGGTGCCGAGGCTGCGCACGCCGGGGATGTCGGCGAGGATCCGGAACGCCGCGGCGCGCACCTTCGGCGGGGCCGGCGTGTCGAGCAGCAGCCGGCTCAGGTAGCCGAAGAGCATGCGGTCGCTCTGGGCGCTGCCAGCGGCGTACCCCGTGTCCTTGCCCGTCCGGATCCGGTCGGTCACCCACCCGCGCAGCGCACCCGGCTCGGTCGGCAGTAGCCGGACCTGCTCCAGGGTGAGTTCCCCGAGGTCCTCCAGGTAGCGGGGCGACTCGGGATCCCGGGAGAGGTCGCCCTTGCCCGGCTGGGTCGACAGGACCAGCTTCGTCGGGCCGTCGACTGCGATGTCCCAGGTGGTCGGGGACCCGGCCGCGCGCCAGGCCCGCTCGTCGTCGGCGCCGCGCGGACGGGCCCCGAGCTCCCGGGAGCCGCTCCAGCTGGCGTCGCGCGGGTCACCGGCGTCCCAGCTCTCGCTGACGCTGCTGCGCAGCAGCGAGTACGCGCCGGCGCCGGTGCCGACCCGCACCGGGCCGTACACGTCGACCGTCTTGACGTGCCAGTACCTGCCGCTCTCGGCGGGCGCCCGCTCCGCCCGGTTGGCCGCGGCGAGCAGGATGTCGCGCGCCGTCAGCGTCGTGCCCGCGCCGGCGCTGTGCGTCGTTCCCGGCTGCCCGCCGGCCACCGGCGGGACGTCCGTCCGCGCCTCCTGCGGCGCCGCGACGATCGACACCGCCAGCACCCCGGCGGCGGCGGCCCCGGCCAGCCCGGTGGCGAGGAAGGACCAGCGCAGCGCCGGTCGGGACGCCCCGGCCCGGCCGACTCCGGCGGGTTCGCCGGCCGAGGCGGCCGTGACGACCCTGTCCAGTGCCCGCCGTCCCGTCTCGCTGCGCGCCCACCCGGTCGAGTCCGGCCGCCCCCGACGCACCAAGTCATCGATGTTCATCGTGTTCTCCTTCACGCTGCCACTGGCTTGTGGATGGCCGACGAGGCCTCGTACTCGTTCTTGACGACCCGCTCGTAGGCGGCGCGGAACCGGCTGCGGGCCCGGTGCAGCCGGACCGCGTAGGTGGGCCGCGAGATGCCCAGCACCCGTGCCGCCTCCGCCGCCGTCAGGTCGAACCAGGCGGCCGTGACCAGCACCTCGCGGTCCCGCGTGCCGAGCGCGTCCAGTGCCTGCCGCACCTGGTCGCGGAGCGCGACGTCGTCGGCGAGCCGATCCGGCCCGGCCTCCGCGACACCCGAGGCGGCCATCCGCTCGTCCAGCGCGGTCGCGGCGGCGTCCTGGCGGCGCCGGGCCAGCACCAGCCGGCGCGCCACCCCGAACAGCCAGGCCCGCTCCTCGCCCGCCCGGACCTTGTCCAGTGACCGCCAGGCCACCAGGAACACCTCACCCACCACGTCCGCCGCATCCTGCCTGCCGACCCGCCAGGTCGCGTACGCATGGATGTCGTCGGCATGCCGGCGGAACAGCTCGGTCACCCGCTCTTCACGGCCTTGCATGGCACCTCCGCAGATCGCCCTGTCGCGGGTACTTGTCGGCGTCCGCGTCACGGATTACAGCGGCGGTGCGGAAATTCGGAGACCATCCGCGACAGGCGCCTCCGGGCCGCCGCCGCACTCGACGAGACCTGCGCGGCGATCGGCGTGGTCAGCGGCCCCCGGACGGCCCCGGACGACTACGTGCCCGACCACCCGGTGTCGGTGATCACGTTCATCGGCGGGCAGGACCGCCACGCCGGGGTCTTCACCTCAGGCATCCGGATCTGGCAGCGGCGGCTCGGCTGCAAACCGGCGTCCGGCGCCCCGCCGGCGGGCGCGGCGGGCGTCACCCGCACCGACGCGCGGTGCGCCGACGGCAGCGACGTCACGTCTACACCCTGCCGAACATGGGGCACTCGTGGCCCGGGGCGCCGGCCGGCCAACTCGCCGCCCCCGACGCGGGTCTCGTCGCGGCCGAGCTGATCTGGGGCTTCTTCACCGCCCACCCCCGCCGGACCTGACCGCCCGGCACCGGGCCGGCAGGCGTACCGGCCGGTCAGAGGCGCAGCAGCATCCGGGTGTTGCCGAGGGTGTTCGGCTTGACCCGCTCCAGGTCCAGGAACTCGGCGACACCCTCGTCGTAGGAGCGCAGCAGTTGCTCGTAGACCGGCTGCGGCACCGGCGCGCCGTCGATCTCGGTGAACCCGAACGAGCCGAAGAACCGCGTCTCGAAGGTCAGCACGAAGATCCGGGACACGCCCAGCTCGCGGGCTGCGTCGATCAACTCCGCGACGATCCGGTGGCCGATCTTGCGGCCCCGGCAGGACGGGTCGACCGCCACCGTCCGGATCTCGGCCAGGTCCTCCCACATCACGTGCAGCGCCCCGCAGCCGACCACCGCGCCGTCGTCCGACCGGACCGCGACCCGGAACTCCTGCACGTCCTCGTAGAGGGTGACGGTGGCCTTGCTCAGCAGCCGCCGGTCGTCGGTGTAGGTGTCGACCAGGCGGCGGATGCCGCGCACGTCCGAGGTGCGGGCCCGCCGCACCACGATCTCGTCGGCCCCCGCCACGCCCCCGTCCGCGCCCGCCATCGTCACTCGGCCGCCGGCACGTCCACGCACGGCCCGGCCGCCCACCACTTCTCCACCAGCGCCAGCGTCTCGTCGCCGAACGGGTTGACCCCCGGCCCCGCGCCGAGCGCGTGCCCGAGGTGCACGTGCAGGCACTTCACCCGGCCGGGCATGCCGCCGGCGGAGATGCCGGCGATCTCCGGAACCTCGCCGATCGCCTCCCGGCGGGCCAGGTAGTCCTCGTGCGCCGCGCGGTAGCGAGCGGCCAGCTCCGGGTCGGTCGCCAGCCGGTCGGCCATCTCCTTCATCAGCCCGGCCGACTCCAGCCGGCTGCACGCCGCCGTCGCGCGCGGGCAGGTCAGGTAGAACAACGTCGGGAAGGGCGTGCCGTCGGCCAGGCGCGGCGTCGTCTCCACCACGTCGGGCAGGCCGCAGGGGCAACGGTGGGCGACCGCCCGGGTGCCCCGGGGCGGGCGTCCGAGCTGCGCGGCCACCGCGGCCAGGTCGGCCTCCGTGGCCGGTTCGCGCTTCGGCGGGGGTACGGAGTCCGCCGCCGGCTCCTGCGGTGGTACGACAGTCACGGTGCCCATCTCTCGTTCGGTGCTCGGGTGGTGCTCACTGGTCGGGCTGCTCGCCGTTGGCGGCCCGCACGCTGGACCAGAGGGTGTCGTACCAGGGGTCGGGCGTGGCGGGCTTGCCCGGGTTCGCGGGCTGGCCGGCGTCCCGCGCGGCGCCCTCCGGGTCGGAGAGCACGACCAGCAGCGTCTCGTCCGGCCGGACCATGAAGAAGCGCTCCCGGGCCTTGGTCTCGATGTAGGCCGGGTCCTGCCACTTGGCCGCCCTCTCGGAGAGCTCCTCGATCGTCTTCCGCTGGGCTGCCTGGGCCGCCTCCATCCGCTCGATGTCGGCCTGCTGGTCGAGGTAGATCCGCACCGGGTAGGTGTAGGCCAGGGCGAGCGCGATCAGCACCGCGAAGAGCACGGTGGCCCGCCCGGTGAAACCTCGGGAGTGGGGTGCGGTCAGCCGCTTGACCGTGCCGCCGGCCGCCGTACGACGGGCCGCGGCGGGCCGGTTCGCGGAGCGTACGCCGTCGGCTCCCCGGGCCGCGCCCGGCGCGCGACCGGCGGTGGCGCGCGGCTCGGCGCGGACGCCGCCGTCGCGGACCGACGCCCGGGCGCCCCGGGCCCCGCCCGGCCGGCCGGCGTGACCCGGCCGGCGGGCGGGACGTTGACCGCCCGGTGTGCGGCGCTGCTGCATCGTCACACCCCTCCCCCGAGGCTTCGCGCGTCTCAGGCGGAACGGTAGCGCGGGAACGCGCCCGCCCCGGCGTACCGCGCCGCGTCGGCCAGCTCCTCCTCGATCCGCAGGAGCTGGTTGTACTTCGCGACCCGGTCCGAACGGGCCGGGGCGCCGGTCTTGATCTGGCCGCAGCCGGTGGCCACCGCCAGGTCGGCGATGGTCGTGTCCTCGGTCTCGCCGGAACGGTGGCTCATCATGCACTTGAAGCCGGCCCGGTGGGCCAGGTCCACCGCGTCGAGGGTCTCGGTCAGCGAACCGATCTGGTTGACCTTGACCAGCACCGCGTTGGCGGCGCTCTCGGCGATGCCGCGGGCGATCCGCTGCGGGTTGGTGACGAACAGGTCGTCGCCGACGATCTGGATGCGGTCGCCGACGGAGGCGGTCAGCGTCTGCCAGCCGGTCCAGTCGTCCTCGGACAGCGGGTCCTCGATCGACACGATCGGGTAGTCGCCGATGAGCTTGGTGTAGTAGTTGCTCATCTCCTCGGCGGTCTTCGCGGCGCCCTCGAAGGTGTAGGTGCCGTTGTCGAAGAACTCGGTGGCGGCCACGTCCAGCGCGAAGACGATGTCGGTGCCGAGCCGGTAGCCGGCCTTCTCGACCGCCTCGGCGATCAGGTCCAGGGCGGCCGAGTTGGTGGGCAGGTTCGGCGCGAAGCCGCCCTCGTCGCCGAGGCCGGTGGAGAGGTCCTTCTTCTTCAGCACCGACTTGAGCGCGTGGTAGACCTCCGCGCCGGAGCGCAGCGCCTCGCGGAAGCTGGGCGCGCCGATCGGCGCGATCATGAACTCCTGGATGTCGACGTTGGAGTCCGCGTGCGCGCCACCGTTGAGGATGTTCATCATCGGCACCGGCAGCAGGTGCGCGTTCGGGCCGCCCAGGTAACGGAAGAGGCTCAGCTCGGCGCTGCCGGCCGCCGCCTTGGCCACCGCCAGCGAGACGCCGAGGATGGCGTTGGCGCCCAGCTCGGACTTGCTGTCGGTGCCGTCGATGTCGAGCATCTTCTGGTCGATCAGCCGCTGCTCGCTGGCCTCGTAGCCGATGAGCTCGTCGACGATCTTGTCCTCGATGTTCGAGACCGCCTTCTCGACACCCTTGCCCTGGTAGCGGTCGGCGTCACCGTCGCGCAGCTCGATCGCCTCGAAGGCGCCCGTGGAGGCGCCGGAGGGCACCGCCGCGCGGGCGATCGTGCCGTCGTCGAGCCCGACCTCGACCTCGACGGTCGGGTTGCCCCGCGAGTCCAGAATCTCCCGCGCGACGATTCCCTCGATGGTTGCCACTGAGTCGCTCCTCGTTTGTGTGTTCCGGTCCGGTATGGGCCGCGACGGTGCGGCTGAGGCAGGTGTTGAACGCAGCGTATCGGGCGGCCGTCGGACGCGGGCGGTCCGGTCGCATGCGGGCCCGATCCGAAACCCGCCCTCCGGCGGCGCTTTACCCGGACATTCCCGGATTTCCGGTCCTCAACCGGCAACGGGTTTGCGCGCGGTTGACCCGATCGGCCACGCTGTTCCCCATGCCCGCCGCCTCGACCACCCTCCGCGTGCTCGCCGTGTCGGTCATCGCGTCGCTCACGGTCACCGGCTGTCAGACCCTGGACGACGCCGGCCGGGCGCTCGGGCGGGCCGACGTGGTCAACGACATGGCATCCCGGCTGGACCGGGCGCTGGAGCTGACGTACTCCGCCGACTACCTGCTCCCCGGTGGGCAGACCGCCACCATGGCCCAGGCGCAGGATCCGGCCCGCTCCGCCTACACCTGGCCCGGCGGCAGGCTCACCGTCACCCCGGAGGCCACGACCCGCTGCGAGACCGCCGCCGGCCGGGCCACCTGCACCCTGGAGGCACCGCCCGCGCCCAACGCGAAACCCTCGGTGGCCCTGTTCGCCGAGGCGAAGCGGCGAGGGCTCGTCACGCCGCCGATCGTGGTGGGGCTGCTGACCACCGCCGCGCTGGACCCGGACGCGGAGATCGCGCAGAGCAGCACCACCCTCGCCGGTCAACACGCCACCTGCGTCGACGTGCAGCAGTCCGCCGGCGACTTCACCGCCTGCGTCACCACCCAGGGGGCGCTGGGCAGCTTCACCGGCCAGGTCGACGGCAAGCCGGTCGAGCTGGCCCTGACCCGCTACCGCGATGCGGTCGACGGCACCGCGTTCGACCTGCCGACCGGCGCCGGCGTGGTGGACCGCCGGCCCGCCACCTCGTGACCGGCCGGCCCGGCGGGTTCGTCCCCGGCGCCGACCGCGGCACCGCGCCGGCACCCACCGACCTGGCCCTGCCGGTGGCCGGGCACAAGCTGCTGACCGGCGCCGACGGCTCCGTCCTGCGGGTCGCCGACCTGCCGGCCGACACGGAGTGGGCCCCGCTGGGCACCCTGGACGGCGTCCCCGCGTGGGCCGCCGAGCCGGCCGGGGCGGACGAGCTGCCGGGCCGCTGGCGCGGCTGGGCCTCGCTCGCCGCCGAGGCGCCCGAGCCGCTCGCCACCCTCGCCGGCCGGGCGCTGACGGTGGTCACCTGGCGGCGTACCCACCGGTGGTGCGGGGCCTGCCGGGCCGAGCTGGCCGACGTGCCCGGGGAGTCGGCCCGGCGCTGCCCCGACTGCGAGCTGTACGTGCCGATGCGGCTCTCCGCCGCCGTGCTGGTGGCGATCACCCGCCCCGGCCCGGCCGGCCGCCCCGACGAGCTGCTGCTGGTGCGGCACTCGTACGGGCCGACGGGGCTGTGGGCGCTGGTCGCCGGGTTCGTCGAGGCCGGGGAGACGCTGGAGGCGGCCGCCCACCGCGAGGTCGGCGAGGAGGTCGGGCTGACGCTGGCCGGGCTGGCCTACTTCGGCAGCCAGCCGTGGGCGCTGTCCGGCCCGAACGTGCTGCTGACCGGCTTCATCGCCACCGCCGCCGACCCCGCCGCCGAGCCGGTCGTGGACGGGCGGGAGCTGGTCGAGGCACGCTGGTTCCCGCTCGACGGGCTGCCGGCGGAACTGCCGCCCGCGTACTCCATCTCGCGGTGGATGATCGACGCGACGGCGGCCGCCGCGCGGCGCTGACCCCGCGCGGCGGCCGGCCGTGCCTCAGACGCCGAGCAGGGTGCGCAGGTGGCGTGGGGGCGGGCAGTCGTGGGCGAGCATCGCGTCGTGCCAGTCGCGCACCGACACGCCGGCCGGGCGGGCGGCGGCGATCCCGGCCACCTCGCTGTAGCCGACGAAGTACGTCGAGAGCTGGGTGGAGGTGAGCAGGGCGCGCCGCCACTTGCCGGCCGCCTCGCCCTCCTCCTGGAAGCCCCGCCCGGTCAGCAACGCCATCGCCTCGGCCTCGGGCAGCTCCTCGCAGTGCACGAGCTGGTCCAGCAGCGCGTTGATGGTCATCCGGAGCTGCATCTTGAGCTGCTGCAACCGCACCGGCAGGCCGCCGAAACCGAGGCCGGCCATCAGCTCCTCCGCGTAGACCGCCCAGCCCTCGATGAACGGCCCGGACTCCGTCAGCGCCCGGACCCGGGTGGGGCCGACGTGCCGGCGGGCGTGGGCGAGCTGGAGGAAGTGCCCCGGCATCGCCTCGTGCACGGTCAGGTTGCGGATCATGTGGTCGTTGTACTCCCGGTAGAACGACTCGACCCGGTGCGCGGGCCAGTCCGCCGGGGTGGGCGCGATGCAGTAGAAGGTCGGCACGTTCGCCGTCTCCAGCGGGCCGGGAGAGTCGCAGTAGGCGACCGCCACGCCCCGGGCGAACTCGGGCATCTCCTGGATGACGCACGGGTCGTCCACCAGGGTGACCAGGTCGTGCGCGCGGACGAAGTCGGCGGCCTCGTCCAGGGTGACCGAGGCCAGCTCCACGATGGTGGCGTCGTCGGGGTGCTCGGCGGCCAGCATGTCCAGCGCGCGGCGCACGGTCTCGTCGTCGGCCGGGCCGCCGACCAGCTCGACGGCCGCCGCGCGGATCTCCTCGGTGACCCGGTCCAGGTTGGCCCAGGCCCGGCGCTGGATCTCGGCGGCGCCCAGCTCGGTGTCGAGGGTGTGCCAGAGCCGCGCCTCCCAGCGGCGGCGGCCCAGACGCGGGTCGCGCCCCGGGCCGGCGTCGGCCGCGAGGCCCACGCGCAGCCACGCGACGAACTCCTCCAGCGCCGCGATCGCCGCGGTGGCGGCCGGCTCCACCCGGTCGTAGTGGGTGGGGGCCTGCGCGAGCAGCGCCGGCACCTCGTCGCGGATCAGCGCCGCCGTGCCGGTGAACTGCCCGACCGCCGTCTCGGCGTGGATGCGCGGCATGTCGCGCAGCGTCGCCCGGGCGGTCGCCAGCGCGTCCGGCACCGCCGCGAGCCGCCCGGCCAGGCTGGCCAGCCGCTCCTCGGCCGGGGCGAACGGGCGGGCGACCAGCGCGTGCAGCAGCGGCCCCGGGTTGTGCAGCAACGGATCCCACTCGTGCGCGCGGATCTCGGTCCACTCGAACAGCGCCCGGTCCACGAAGGAGGTGAGCAGGGCGTGGTCGACCCGCTCCTCGACGTCCAGCGCGTCCGGGTCGAGCTCGGAGAGCGCGTCCGCCGCCTCCTTCAGCATCGCCTGGTCGGCCGCGGCGGCGGCCCCGGACAGGTCCGGCAGCCGGTCGTCGTACCGGTGGTCACCGGTGGAGGTCGCGAGCCCGGGCCGGCTCTCCAGCAACGCGTCGACGATCCGCTCGGCGAGCGGCACAAACGATTCCACCCGCCGACCCTACCGGCCCGTGCCGACGTCCCCCGCCCCTCTCGCCCGTCACGAGGCTCGGCGGGGCCGGGGTCGACCCTGACGGTGGCGGGCGGGACCCCGGCGGATCACCCCCACCCGCGTCGTGGTCAACCTGCGTCGTCGGCCGCGCGTTCGGCGGCGCGGACCGCGTCCGCGTACGCGAGGGCGGCGCGGCGCAGGGCCGCCTCCGCGTCCAGGCCGGCCTCGCGGGCCGCCGCCACCGTGGCGAGCAGGCTCGCGCCCAGCCGCGCCTCCGGGTCCACCTGGGACTCCGCGAGGGGCGGCGGCACGGCGAGGCCGATCCGGCCGGCGCGCTCCAGGATCTTGGCGGCCAGGGCGAGCGCGGGCTGGCTCAGCGCGATGCCGTCCAGCACCGAGTCACGCGCCTTCTCGGCCCGCTTGATCCGCTCCCAACTCGCCTCGATCTCCTCCAGCGTGCCCGCGTGGCCGTCGGCGAAGACGTGCGGGTTGCGCCGGACCATCTTGTCGACCAGCCCACCGGCCACGTCGTCGACGGTCCACCGCTCGCCCTCGGGCAGCTCCTCGGCGAGCCGGGCGTGCAGCACCACCTGGAGCAGCACGTCACCCAGCTCCTCGCGCAGCGCGTCGGTGTCCCCGGCGCTGATCGCGTCGTACGCCTCGTAGCACTCCTCCAGCAGGAAGCCCGCGAGGCTGCGGTGGGTCTGCGCCCGCTTCCACGGATCGCCGCCCGGAGAGGCCAGGCGGTCCATCACCGCCACCGCGTCGAGCAACCGGGCGCCCGGCGGATCCCAGGAGCCGTACATCAGCTCCAGCTCGGCCAGCCCCGGCTCGCGGGCCAGCCGCAGGCCCAGCTCCCGGGCCAGCGACTCGTCGCCGGCCGGGCCGGCCAGCCACACCACGGCGCCGTGCGCGGCCACCGTGTCGAGCAGCGCCTGCGTCGCCGGGCCGTCGACCACGGTGACCTCGGCGCCCGCCGCGCGGACCGCCGTGGTCAGCTCGCTCTCCGCCCCCGCCAGCACCGGATGCCGGCGTACGACGTCCCAGGCGGCGGCGGTCAGCAGCCCGGCCGGCAGCCGGGGCGAGGTGACGAGCAGGACGATCCGCGCCGGCATGCTCAGCTGTCGGCCGGTCCGGCCGCCTCCGGCCCCGCGGGCGGCAGCGGGTCCGGGGTGGAGACGTCGGTGACCGCGCCCGTGCCGGCCTCACCCAGCGGCACGCTCACCGCCGGGGCGTTGCCGGCGAAGCTCAGCACCGGGAACTCCAGCGGGCGGTAGCGGGGGTTGACCGTCACGTCGTACCCGGCGACCACCTCGGCCAGCGCCTTGCGGGTGGCCAGCGCGGTGCGGAACTGCTCGCCGTCGAGCTGGCCGGCGGCCGCCTCGTCGGTCACGTCGGCCGGGATGGCGCCCGCCTGGCGGCCCGCCGCCACCACGTCCGCCAGCTCCTGCTCGGTCGGCGCGGCCGGGGCGCCGGTGGGCACCCCCGACAGGCAGGTGTAGAGGCCGGCCACCCGCTGGACGTAGTCGGTGTCGGGCGACAGGCCGAACTGCTGGGCGAGCTGCGCCGCAGCCACCTGCCCCCGCGGCTGGTGGTTCTTCTCGGCCGAGACCCGCTCGCAGACCTCGGCCAGCACCAGCACGCTGACGACCTCGCTGCGCCCCGGCAGCTGCGGCGCGGGCGCCGGGGGCCGGGCGTCGGGGGCGGCGGACTCCCCGCCCGGGGTCGGGTTCTTCGCCCGCAGGTCGTCCATGACCGCGGTGACGGCATCCTCGGTGATGCGCTGGTCGCCGACGTAGGCGGCGACACCGGGCTCGGCACGGCAACCGGAGAGGGCGACGAGGCCGATCGCCACGCTGGCGACGGCGACAAGACGGCGAGCACGCATGACGGTCACTCTCTCATGCCGCCCGCGGCCCGTGTGACGCCGCCCACCCGTCGACCCGTTCACCGGGCGGCGGCCCCGACCGCCGCCGGCTCGCCCAGCACGTCGGAGAGGAGCTGGGCGCACCACTCCAGGAGCGCCTGGTCGCGCAGCGGCTCGCCGCCGATCCGCCGGGTGGTCGGCCGGGGCACGCTGACCTGGTCGAGCGCGGACTTGTAGACCGAGTCCGGGTGGTAGCGCTTGAGCCGCAGCTGCTTCGAGTCCGGCAGCGGCAGCGGGCCGAACCGGATGTGCTTGCCCTGCATCGAGACGTCGGTGAGCCCGTAGCGGCGGGCCAGCAGCCGGAACCGCGCCACCGCGACCAGGTTCTGCACCGGGGCGGGCGGCTCGCCGTAGCGGTCGGTCATCTCGGCGACCACCTCGCGCAGCCGCTCCTCGTCGCGCGCCTCGGCGAGCTTGCGGTACATCTCCAGGCGCAGCCGCTCCACGCCGACGTAGTCGTGCGGCAGGTGCGCGTCGACCGGCAGGTCGACCTTGACCTCGGTCTCCTCCTCCGGGCGCTCGCCCTTGAACGCCTGCACCGCCTCGCCGACCATCCGCACGTACAGGTCGAAGCCGACGCCCTCGATGTGCCCGGACTGCTCGCCGCCCAGCAGGTTGCCGGCGCCCCGGATCTCCAGGTCCTTCATCGCCACGTACATGCCCGCGCCCAGCTCGGTGTGCTGGGCGATGGTGGCGAGTCGCTCGTGGGCGTGCTCGGTGAGCGGCTTGTCCGGCGGGTAGAGGAAGTACGCGTACGCCCGCTCCCGGCCCCGGCCGACCCGACCGCGGATCTGGTGCAGCTGGGCCAGACCGAGCAGGTCGGCGCGCTCCACGATCAGGGTGTTGGCGTTCGGGATGTCGATGCCGGACTCCACGATCGTGGTGCAGACCAGGACGTCGAACTCCTTCTCCCAGAAGCCGACCATCACCTTCTCCAGGGCCTCCTCGCCCATCTGGCCGTGCGCCACCGCCACCCGTGCCTCGGGCACCAGCTCGCGGATCTTCCGGGCCGCCCTGTCGATCGACTCGACCCGGTTGTGCAGGTAGAAGACCTGCCCGTCGCGGAGCAGCTCGCGGTGGATGGAGGCGGCCACCTGCCGCTCGTCGTACGCCCCGACGAAGGTGAGCACCGGGTGCCGCTCCTCGGGCGGGGTGGCGATGGTGGACATCTCCCGGATGCCGGTGATCGCCATCTCCAGGGTGCGCGGGATCGGGGTGGCCGACATGCTCAGCACGTCGACCGAGGCGCGCATCGTCTTCAGGTGCTCCTTGTGCTCGACGCCGAAGCGCTGCTCCTCGTCGACGATGACCAGGCCGAGCGACTTGAACCGGGTGGCCGCCTGGAGCAGCCGGTGGGTGCCGATGACGATGTCGGCAGTGCCCTCGGCGGCCATCGCCAGGGTCTGCTCGGCCTCCTTCGGCGTCTGGAACCGGGAGAGCTGCTTGATGGTCACCGGGAACTGGCTCATCCGCTCGGCGAAGGTGTTGTAGTGCTGCTGCACCAGCAGGGTGGTGGGCACCAGCACCGCCACCTGCTTGCCGTCCTGCACCGCCTTGAACGCCGCCCGGACGGCGATCTCCGTCTTGCCGTAGCCGACGTCGCCACAGATCAGCCGGTCCATCGGGACGGTCTGTTCCATGTCCCGCTTGACCTCTTCGATCGCGGCGAGCTGGTCGGGCGTCTCCTGCCACGGGAAGGCGTCCTCCAGCTCCCGCTGCCACGGCGTGTCGGGGCCGAAGTTGTGCCCCTTGGACGCCTTGCGGGCGGCGTAGAGCTGGATGAGCTGCGCGGCGATCTCCTTGACCGCCTTGCGGGCCCGAGCCTTCGACTTCTGCCAGTCCGAGCCGCCCATCTTGTGCAGGGTGGGCTGCTCGCCGCCGACGTACCGGGAGAGCTGGTCGAGCTGGTCGGTGGGGACGAAGAGCCGGTCGCCCGGCTGGCCGCGCTTGCTGGGGGCGTACTCGATGACCAGGTATTCCCGGGAGGCGCCGTTGACGGTGCGCTGCACCAGCTCGACGTAGCGGCCGATGCCGTGCTGCTCGTGCACGACGTGGTCGCCGGCCTTCAGCTCCAACGGGTCGATGGTGTTGCGCCGCCGGCTGGGCATCTTGCGCATGTCCCGCGTGGAGGTGCCCCGCCCGCCGGTGACGTCGTTGCCGGTGAGCAGCACGAACCGGGACGCCTCGTCGACGAACCCGCTGGTCAGGTTGCCGCAGGTGACCAGCAGCTCGCCGGGGGCGGGGGCGACCGGGATCTCCTCAATCAGCCGCGCGCCGAGGCCGGCGTCGCGGAGCACCTCGACCGCCCGCTGGGCGGGACCGTGCCCCTCGAAGACCAGCGCGATCGACCAACCCTCGCCGGCCCAGCGCTTCAGGTCGTCGACCACCCGGGCGGTCTCGCCGTGGTAGAGCGGGGCCGGCTGCGCCGCCAGGGTCACCGCGATCGCGTCGTCGGGGGTGACGTCCACCTCACCCGGCTCGTCCTCCCAGGGCTCCCGCGCCGGCGCGGCCTCCGCCTCGGCCAGGCCGAACGGCGACAGCGTCCACCAGGGCCGGCGCAGCCTCGCGGCGGCGGCGCGTACCTCCGCCAGGGTCTTGAAGGCGGCGGCGCCGAGGTCGACCGGGGCCTGGCCGCCGGCGGCGGCCGCGGCCCAGCTCGCCTGGAGGAACTCCTCGGAGGTACGCACCAGGTCGTGCGCCCGGGTGCGGATCCGCTCCGGGTCGCACAGCAGCACGTGGGTGCCGGCCGGCATGCAGTCCAGCAGCAGCTCCATCGAGTCGGCGCCGATCAGCGCCGGGGCGAGGGACTCCATCCCCTCCACCGGGATGCCCTCGGCCAGCTTGTCGAGGATCTCGGCCAACTCCGGGTGCTCCTGCGCCAGCGCGGCGGCCCGCCTGCGCACCGAGGGGGTGAGCAGCAACTCCCGGCAGGGCGGCGCCCACAGCTGCGGCACCTGCTCGATGGTCCGCTGGTCGGCGACGGCGAAGGTACGGATCTCCTCCACCTCGTCGCCCCAGAACTCGACCCGCGACGGGTGCTCGTCGGTCGGCGGGAAGATGTCGAGGATGCCGCCGCGCACGGCGAACTCGCCCCGCTTGGTGACCAGGTCGACCCGCGCGTACGCCATGTCGGTCAGCCGGCGGGCGACCTCCTCCAGGTCGGCCTCCTGCCCGGCGGCGAGCTGCACCGGCTCCAGGTCGCCGAGCCCCTTGAGCTGCGGCTGGAGCAGCGACCGGACGGGCGCCACGACCACCCGCAGCGGGCCGGTGCGGCCGTGCGCGTCGGCCGCCCCCGGGTGCGCCAGCCGGCGCAGCACGGCCAGCCGCCGGCCGACCGTGTCGGAGCGGGGCGACAGACGCTCGTGCGGCAGCGTCTCCCAGGACGGGAAGACCGCCACCTGATCGGGCGGGAGCAGGCTGGCCAGCGCCGAGGCCAGGTCGTCGGCCTCCCGCGTGGTCGCGGTCACCGCGAGCACGGGCCGGCCCGCGCCGCCCCCCGCCCCGTCGACCCGCCCACCAGCGCCGGCGTGCCCACCAGCGTCGGCATGCGCGTCGCCGCCGGCCCGCTCGTCGCCGGCCTGGCCACCGTCGCCGGCCGGGTCGGCCGCGACCGCGGCGACCGCGAACGGGCGCAGCGCGGGCGGCGCGGTGATGTCGAGGCCGTCGACCTGCGCGGCACCGGAGCGCGCCAGGTCACGTGCCCGGGCCAGCCCGGGGTCGGCCAGGGCGGCGGAGAACAGACCGGTGAGCATGTCATCACTTCCAGGGGCACGCGTGGACGGGCACACGACAGATCCCCCTCGCCCGACAGGACGGGGGGGGTGCACGACTGCCAGCCTATCTCTCCGCCGCCCTGGCCGACCCCGGGCTGGCCCGGGCACGTG
>NZ_JBPQTP010000098.1:0-24938 GCF_051386395.1 Micromonospora sp. URMC 106 | reverse complement strand
GCGCCCCGCCGATCAGGATCGTGGCGCCGAGCAGCACCGCCCGGAACGCGTCGGTGACGATGTAGCCGAAGCTGATCGCGACCAGGATGCTGAGCACGATCACGGTGACCGGGGACATGCTGGACCGCCCCCGGCCGAGCATCGACTCGACGGGCGAGGCGCTGTCCCCCTCGCCGGGGATGATCAGCCAGGCGGTGACGTAGACCAGGATGCCGATGCCGCCGAAGAAGCCGAGCACCGCCAGCAGCACGCGCCAGAGCACCGGGTCGGTGTTGGTGGCCCGGCCGATCGCCGCGCAGACGCCGGCCAGGTAGCGGCCGTCGCGGGGGCGGACCAGCCCGTACCGCGAGGTGAAGCCGACGCCTCCGAACGGCGGCTGCGGCCCGGGGCCCGCCTCGGCGCCGGGCGGCGTCCCTCCGGCCGCGTCCGGCGCGGCCACCGGCGGCGACGTCCCGAACTCGGCGGACGCGCTCCCGTCGGCGGGCGTCGCGGCGGGCGGTGGTCCGCCCGGCTGTGCCGCCCCGGGACGCGGGGACTGGGCAGCTTCCTCGGTCATGCCCTCGATCCTGCTGCCCCGAACGCCGGACGACCTCAGGACCCGACCCTGACGCCACCCTGAGATCCCGGCGGACGGAATGTCGGGGGCGTCCCCGTGGTCGCGCGGCGGCGCACCGTGTGACGATCGAACCGGCGCCGGCAACGGACGGCCGCCCGCCCCGTGCCAGTCGTGACCAGGGAGCCTCCGATCGACGCCGTGACCCACCCTCCTCGCCTCTACCGCGCCCCCGAGCACCGGATGGCCGCCGGGGTGGCCGCCGGCATCGCCGACCACCTCGGCATCTCGGTGCTCCGGGTGCGGGTCGCCTTCATGGTGCTGCTGGGGCTGAGCGGCTTCGGCCTGCTGCTCTACGCGGCGTTCTGGGCGGTCGTGCCGCTGCGACCCGGCGACACCGCCGTACCGCCCCGTCGGGACGTCGGCCAGCTACTGCCGTTCGTGGCGATCGGCCTCGGCGTGCTGATGGTGCAGGTGATGGTCTTCGACTCGGTCGGCGCGGCCGGCACCGCCGGCTGGCTCGTCGCGATCATCGCGGTCGGCGCCGGGGTGATCTGGCACCAGTCGGCCCCGGAGCGGCGGCGGCAGTGGGGCGACACCATGCCGGTGCCCTGGCTGGGCGCGGTCGTGGAGGAGAGCGACCGGCGCGCCTTCGTGCTCCGGTTCATCGGCGGCGGGGTGCTGGTCGCGGTCGGCATCATCGGCGTCGCCGCGGTCTACTCGCCGGCGCAGAACTTCGACGCGGTGCTCAACGGCGTGATCTTCGCCCTGGTCGGGCTGGCCGGGGTCGGCGTGGTGGCCGCGCCGGTGCTGTGGCGCACGTACAACCAGCTCCGCTCCGAGCGCGAGGGGCGCATCCGCGAGCAGGAGCGGGCCGAGCTGGCCGCCATGGTGCACGACCAGGTGCTGCACACGCTGGCCCTGATCCAGCG
Source organism: Micromonospora sp. URMC 106 (assembly GCF_051386395.1). Lineage (NCBI taxonomy): Bacteria > Bacillati > Actinomycetota > Actinomycetes > Micromonosporales > Micromonosporaceae > Micromonospora > Micromonospora sp. URMC 106. Next base: position 23,453 of record NZ_JBPQTP010000098.1, on the reverse strand, counting down.
CAACGCGGCCGACGTCAAGACCGTCCAGCGGCTCGCCCGGGGGCAGGAACGTTCGCTGCGCAACTGGCTCTACAAGCCCACCGGATCGCCGACCGAGCGCTTCGCCGCCGCCCTCGAGCAGGCCGCCGCCGAGGTCGAGGACACCTTCGCGATCACCGTCGAGGCCGTGGTGGTCGGCGACCGGGAGACCGACGAGCGGGTCGGGGCGCTGGTCGCCGCCGCGCGCGAGGCGCTGGTGAACGCCGCCCGGCACGCCGGGGTGCAGACGGTCTCGCTGTACGCCGAGGTCGAGCCGGATCAGGTCAGTGTCTTCGTCCGCGACCGGGGGAAGGGCTTCGACCCGGATACGGTGGAGGATCACCGGCACGGCGTCCGGGGCTCGATCATCGGGCGGATGAAGCGGCACGGCGGCCGGGCGGAGATCCGCTCCGGGCCGGGGGAGGGGACCGAGGTCCGGTTGATCCTGCCGATCTCCCGGGACTCGTCCACAGCGGAAAGGGACAAGTGATGACCGAGCAGTCGATGGAACCGGTCGAGGGAGCGGGTGCCGGCGCGGAGCGGCTGCGGGTCTTCCTCGTCGACGACCACGCCATGTTCCGCGCGGGGGTCCGTGCCGAACTGGGCGCGCACGTCGAGGTGGCGGGGGAGGCGAGCACGGTCGCCGAGGCGGTCACCCGGATCGCCGCCACGCTGCCCGACGTGGTGCTGCTCGACGTGCACATGCCCGACGGCGGAGGCCGGGCGGTGCTGGAGGCGATGCGGCGCACCCACCCGCAGGTCAAGTTCCTGGCGCTGAGCGTCTCGGACGCGGCCGAGGACGTGATCGGGCTGATCCGGGCCGGTGCGCGGGGTTACGTCACCAAGACCATCTCCCCGGACGAGCTGGCCGCCGCGATCCGCCGGGTGGCCGACGGCGACGCCGTGTTCAGCCCCCGGCTGGCCGGGTTCGTGCTGGACGCGTTCGCGGCCCGCCCCGACACGCCGGTGGCCGACCCCGAGCTGGACCAGCTCACCAACCGCGAGCGCGAGGTGCTGCGGCTGCTCGCCCGGGGCTACGCGTACAAGGAGATCGCCAAGGAGCTCTACATTTCGATCAAGACGGTCGAGACGCACGTGTCGAACGTGCTGCGCAAGCTCCAGATGTCCAACAGGTACGAATTGTCCCGGTGGGCGGCGGACCGACGACTCGTCTGATCAAATTCTCTTCCCCATCATTTCGGGCGGAAGCGACGAATGTGACCCACAGGGGCTGACAAACGATCAATTCCCGTCCCATAATGCCCCGTCGCGTTCTCGCGTGCGGGTGGTGCGAAATCCCGCGGGAACGGCGGCTCCACTCCGACCCGCCGTGGGCGCGGGTCACCCCTGGGGAGAGGTACACGAATCTGATGTTCGGACAACGAGGACGGCGCTGGGCGCGGATGGCCCTGGTGACCGTCGCCGGTGGTGCGCTGGCGCTCGGTTTCGCCGCGCCGGCCGCCGCCGCCGAGACGACCGGCGTCGCCAAGTCGGTCAAGGGCAGCAGCGTCAAGCTGATGCTCAACGGGGCGCCGAAGAGCGCCAGCGCGTTGGCGCTGGAGATCGACGGCAAGCTCGTCCCGACCTTCTGCATCGACTACCGCACCAACGTCGCCATCGACGGGAAGTACAAGGAGGGCACCTGGGACGAGTCCCAGGTGAAGAACCTCGGCAAGGTGCAGTGGGTGCTCACCCACGGCTACCCGAACGCCGACTCGGCGAAGCTCCTGGCCGCCGCCGGCGCCACCATGCCGGCGAAGGCCGACGCCAAGAAGCTGCTCTACTTCGGCACCCAGACCGCCATCTGGCACTTCAGCGACGACGTCACCCTCGGTGACTGGGTCGCCGACAAGGGCCTGCTCGGCAAGCAGCAGTACGACGTGGTCAAGCGGGTCCACGACTACCTCGTCGCCAACGCCACCGATCAGCCGGAGCCGAAGGCCGAGCTGAACGTCGACCCGGCGAGCGCCAAGGCCACGGTCGGCGAGAAGGCCGGCCCGTTCACGGTCAAGGGCCCGGCCGGCGAGATCGCCCTCAAGGTCAGCGGCGGCACGGCGGTCGACGCCGAGGGCAAGCCGGTCACCACGACCACCAACGGTGGGCAGTTCTGGCTCGTCGCTGACGGCGCCGGCGAGGTGAAGGCCACCCTCTCCGCCGAGGGCTCGGTCTCCTTCGGCCGCGTCTTCCTCTTCACCGGTGACCGTCCCGCGCAGAAGCTGATCCTCGGGGGCAGCACCGGCGAGACCGTGACCGCCAAGGCCGAGGCCACCTTCACCGCCGCCCCGACCGAGTCGCCGTCGCCGAGCGCCCCGGCGGAGTCCCCGTCGCCCAGCGTCCCGGCGGAGTCCCCCTCGCCGAGCGCCCCGGCGGAGAGCCCGGCCCCGTCGACCTCGCCCGCGAGCAACGGTGGCGACCTGCCGCTGACCGGCTCCCCGATCGCCGCCGCCATCGCGGCCGGCGTGGCGCTGCTGGCCGCCGGCGCGGTCGCCGTGCTGGTGGTGCGCCGCCGCCGGCTGCGCTTCACGGCCTGACCGGCACCCGCTCCGCGGCTCCGGCCCCGGCACCCGTTCGCGCGGTGCCGGGGCCGGACCTGTTCTGCGGGGTGCCGGGGCCGGACCCGTTCCGCGCGGTGCCGGACCCGTTCCGGGCCGGGGCCGGACCTGTTCCGCGGGATGCCGGGGCCGGACCCCGTCCGCGCCGGCCGGCGCCCGACCCTGCCGGCGTCATCTGGGGCGGCCCGGTCCGCCGCCGTCGGACTGCGGCGGTGTCATCCGGTGCGCAGCACGGTGAACGCCTCGGCCATCCGGCCGGCCGGCAGCCCGGCCTCGTCCGCCGCGGTGGTGAGCCGGTCCCGCACCCAGGTCTCCACGTCCATCCGCGCGGTCTGCGAGCGGTGCGCCCGCATGGCGGCGACCTTGCGCGCGTACTGCCCGGTGACGTCGACGGCGTGGTCCGGCGCGGGGCCACCGGCGTACCAGACCTCGCGGACCACCCACGGCCGGAGCCCTTCGGCCAGCAGGTCGGGGTGGGCGAACGGGTTGCGCGCGTCCGGGTAGACCGCGCAGGTGGTCGCCTCGCCCACGGCGAGGTGGTCGGGGTGGCCCGGCCCGGCGAGCTGTTCCCACCGGCGCAGCGGCGAACTGGTCAGCACCCGGTCCGGCCGGTGCCGGCGGATCGCGGCGGTCACGTCCCGGCGCAGGCCGGGCGTCGGGGCGAGGGTGCCGTCGACGTACCCGTCGAGGAACTCCACCTGCCGGACGCCGACCGCGGCGGCCGCCGCCCGCTGCTCCTCCTCCCGCAGCCGGGTCACCGACTCGCGCGGGACGCCGTCGCAGCCGCCGGCCTCGCCCCGGGTGACGACCAGGTACGCGACGTCGATACCCTCCCCCACCCAGGTGGCTATTGTGCCCGCACAGCCGAAGTCGATATCGTCCGGATGGGCAAAAACGGCCAACGCCCGGACGACGTCGGAGAGCGCGGGAGCGGACGCGGGGAAGCTCACAATCGCCGAGCCTACGCCGGCCGCCACCCGCGTCTGACCGCGTTTTGCCTGCTCAGGGCGGCGCGGCCGACGCATTTCATGATCTTTCCTCAAGTATCGGCAACGTGGCGACCAACTAACGGCTTGATAACGGCACCTTCACGGAACGGGCCGGTGAGTGTCACAGTGGCAGCACCTCACCCCTCGTGTGAGGCACTCCGCACGACCCGACGACCACGGCCCCCGTCTGTGAACGGTGCTCCGTGGTGGTCTCGCGTGCGCGGTGCCGAGCCCGGCGGGGCGGGGTGGCCCGGCGAATCGGTACAGCCCCTTGTCCCGATCTCACTGCGGTGGAACCGGTGTCCCGCGCTGCGGGGCGCCGGACGTGTCACCCCCATGCGTGCGTGAAACCCACGACGGAACCAGGTTAGAAAGAGGAGGCCCCTCGGAATGAGAGTCTCGAAGCGGGCAAGCAGCGCGGTCGCGCTGGGCGCGGCGTTCGCGCTCGTTGCGACCGGTTGCTCGAGCAGCGACGGCGACGGCGGCGACGCCGGCGCGAGCGCCGACGGCGCGATCACGATCGAGGGCACCCAGCCGGAGGTCGGCCTGGTCCCGTCGAACACCACCGAGACCGGTGGCGGCAAGATCATCGACTGGGTGTGGACCGGTCTGGTCGAGTACCCGAACGACGGCAGCGCCCCGCGCAACGCGGTCGCCGAGTCGATCGAGACGACCGACTCGAAGGTCTACACCATCAAGATCAAGAAGGACACGAAGTTCCACGACGGCACCGTCGTGAAGGCCAAGAACTTCGTGGACGCCTGGAACTGGGGCGCCTACTCGCCGAACGGCGCGCAGAACGGCAGCTTCTTCGCCGACATCCAGGGCTTCGCCGACGTCCACACCGAGGACCCGGACGGCGCCGAGGGCCCGCAGAAGGCCCCGGAGCCGAAGGCCAAGGAGATGTCCGGCCTGAAGGTCATCGACGACTGGACCTTCGAGGTCACGCTGGCCGCGCCGACCGCCGTGTTCCCGACCAAGCTCGGCTACAGCACCTTCATGCCGCTGCCGGACGCGTTCTTCACCCAGGGCGCGGAGGCCTTCGGCAAGAAGCCGATCGGCAACGGCCCGGTCAAGTTCGTGTCGTGGGAAGACGACGTCCAGATCAAGCTGACGCGCTTCGACGACTACACGCTGCGCGACAAGATGAAGATCAAGGACGTCACCGTCAAGATCTTCCAGGACGACACGGCGGCGTACAACGACCTGCTCGCCGGCAACCTGGACTTCATGCAGCAGGTGCCGGTCTCCTCGCTCGCGGGTGACAAGTGGAAGCAGGACCTGGGCGACCGGGCGATCTCCTCGACCACCCCGTCGACCGGCATCATCGCCTTCCCGATCTACGACAAGCGCTTCCAGAACCCGAAGCTGCGCAAGGCGATCTCGCTGTCGATCAACCGCCAGGAGATCAGCGACAAGATCTTCTTCGGTAACCGCAAGCCGGCCGACAGCTGGGCCAACCCGCTGACCCCGGGCGCCAAGCCGGGCAACTGCACCGCCTGCCAGTTCAACGTCGACGAGGCCAAGAAGCTCCTGGCCGAGGCCGGCGGCTTCAACGGCGAGCTGGTCATGTACTACAACGCCGACGCCAGCCACAAGGAGTGGATGGAGGCCGTCGCGCAGCAGGTCAAGACCAACCTGGGCATCAACGCCCGCGCCGAGGGCATGCCGACCTTCGCGGTGTTCCGCCAGAACATCAACGCCCACAAGATGAAGGGCATGTACCGCGCCGGCTGGCAGCAGGACTACCCCGACGTGGAGAACTGGGTCAACCCGCTCTACGTGACCGGTGGTTCCTCGAACGACGGTCTGTACAGCAACAAGCAGGTCGACGCCCTGGCCAAGGAGGCCAGCTCGGCGCCGAGCCTGGAGGCCGCGCACGCCAAGTTCGCCGAGGCTGTCGCCCTCATCGACCAGGACGTCCCCACGGTTCCGATCTACTTCGGCGGCCAGCAGTCCGGCCACTCGGAGAAGATCAAGAAGCTGGAGCTGTCCAACGTCGGCGAACTCGACCTCACCTCGGTCGAGCTCTGATCCGAACGGTCTGACCCCGTGTCGGCCGTCCGACGCGCCCCCTGTCTGGAGGACCACCCCATGGGCCGTTATCTGTTGAGACGGCTGCTCCAACTCATCCCGGTCTTCATCGGAACGACGTTCCTGATCTACTGGCTGGTCTGGTCGGTGCCCGGCGACCCGTTCGCCGGCAAGTGCGGCGAACGCGCCTGCCCGGACAGCTACGTCAACATGATGACCGAGAAGTTCAAGCTGGATCAGTCGATCTGGGTGCAGTACGGCAACTACATGCAGAATCTGTTCCAGGGCGACTTCGGGACGAACTTTGCCGGCCGGGAGATCAGCGACATCATCGCCACGGCGTACCCGAACACCCTGAAGCTGGCCCTGGTGGCCCTCGTCATCGAGGCGGTCATCGGCCTCACCGCGGGTGTGCTGACCGGCCTGCGCCGTAACGGCTTCCTGGACAACCTGGTCCTGGTCTCCAGCCTCTTCCTGATCGCGCTGCCGATCTTCGTCATCGGCTTCGTGCTCCAGTGGGTGCTCGGTGTGCAGTGGGGAGTCATCAAGCCCACCGTCTCCAACGAGATGCGCATCTCGGAGTTGATCATCCCGGGCTTCGTGCTCGGTAGCGCCTCGATGGCGTACATCGCCCGGGTGGCCCGGACGAGCATCGCGGAGAACCGACGTGCCGACTACGTCCGCACCGCGATCGCCAAGGGCCTGCCGATGCGCCGGGTGGTCGGGGTACACCTGCTGCGCAACTCGCTCATCCCGGTGGTGACGCTGCTCGGCACCGACCTCGGCGCCCTGATGGGTGGCGCGATCGTCACCGAGGGCATCTTCCAGATCAACGGGATCGGCCGCCAGGTCTTCCGCGCGATCACCACCAAAGAGAGCGCTACCGTTGTCTCCATCGTGGTGGTCCTGGTGCTCGTCTACCTGCTGATGAACCTGCTGGTCGACCTGCTCTACGCCGCCCTGGACCCGAGGATCCGCTATGAGTGACCCGAGTGCCGCGTCGATCGTCACCACGCCGCCCGCCCAGCAGCCGAACGAGCTCGGCGCTCCCACCAACGCGGGTCTGCCCGAGAACGCCCGCAAGGAGAAGCCGCGCGGCCTGCTCGGCGACGCCTGGCGTGACCTGCGCCGTAAGCCGCTGTTCTGGATCTCCGCGACGTTCATCGTCATCTTCCTGGTGATGACCGCTTTCCCGTCGCTGTTCACCTCCGGCGACCCGGCGAACGGCAACCTGCAGAACAGCCTCGTCGGCCCGTCGTCGGAGGCCTGGTTCGGCTACGACTTCCAGGGGCGCGACGTCTACGCCCGGGTGATCTACGGTGCCCGCGCGTCGATCGTGGTCTCCGTTCTCTCCGTGCTCGGCGTGCTGTTCATCGGCGGCGCGATGGGCATCATCGCGGGCTACCGCGGTGGCTGGGTGGACGCCGTGCTCTCCCGGATCGCCGACGTCTTCTTCGGTCTGCCGTTCGTGCTGGGCGCCATCGTCATCCTGACCACCTTTAACGGGTCGGGCACGAGCAACAGCAAGCTCGAGATCATGGCCCTGGTGAGCATGTCGCTGATCGTGCTGGGCTGGCCGGTCGTGATGCGGCTGATGCGCTCCTCGGTGCTGGCCACCAAGGAGGCGGACTACATCGTCGCCGCCCGCGCGCTGGGCGCCGGCACCGGTCGGATCATCCTCAAGCACCTGCTGCCGAACTGCCTCGCGCCGCTGTTGGTCTACGGGACGATCCTGGTCGGCTCCTTCATCGGCGCCGAGGCGACGCTGTCCTTCCTGGGCGTCGGTCTGAAGAGCCCGGTGGTCTCCTGGGGCATCATGATCAACGAGGCGCAGGCCCTCATCCGCGTCGCGCCGTACCTGCTCTTCTTCCCGGCCGCCTTCCTCGTCACCGCCGTGCTGAGCTTCGTGATGCTCGGTGAGACGGTCCGCGAGGCCCTCGATCCGAAACTCCGCTAGGGGCGATTCAGTTGTCCGACATTCTCGTGTCCGAGCAGTCCGCGGCGGGTACCTCCGGGCGCCCCTCCGGCCGCCTGCTCGAGGTCGACGACCTCCGAGTGGAGTTCCGCACCCGGGACGGCGTCGCGAAGGTCATCAACGGGGTCACGTACCACGTCGACGCGGGGGAGACCCTCGCCGTGCTCGGCGAGTCCGGCTCCGGTAAGAGCGTCACCGCGCAGACGATCATGGGCATCCTCGACACGCCGCCCGGCTTCGTCACCGGGGGTGCGGTCCGCTTCCACGGCAAGGACATGCTCAAGATGTCCTTCGAGGAGCGGCGCCGGATCCGCGGCGAGGGCATTGCCATGATCTTCCAGGACGCGCTCTCGGCGCTCAACCCGGTTTTCACCGTCGGGTTCCAGATCGCCGAGCAGTTCCGGGTGCGGCGCGGGATGAGCCGTTCCGACGCCAAGAAGCGCGCGATCGAGATGCTCGACCAGGTCAAGATCCCGAACGCCAAGGGCCGGTTCAACAACTATCCGCACCAGTTCTCCGGCGGCATGCGGCAGCGCGCCATGATCGCGATGTCGCTGGCCCTGGACCCGGAGGTGCTGATCGCCGACGAGCCGACCACCGCGCTGGACGTGACGGTGCAGGCCCAGATCATGGACCTGCTCGCCGAGCTCCAGCGGGAGCGGCAGATGGGCATGATCCTGATCACCCACGACCTCGGCGTGGTCGCCGACGTCGCGGACCGGATCGCGGTCATGTACGCGGGTCGCATCGTCGAGGAAGCCAACGTGTACGACCTGTACGCCAAGCCGGCGCACCCGTACACCATCGGCCTGATCAACTCGATCCCCCGGCTGGACGAGAAGGGGCAGCAGCTCCGGACCATCAAGGGCCTCCCGCCGAACCTGATGAACATCCCGCCGGGCTGCCCGTTCAACCCGCGCTGCCCCATGGCGCAGCCGGTCTGCCGGGAGAAGGTCCCGCCGCTGCTGCAGGTGGGTGCCGGCCGGGCCAGCGCCTGCCACTTCGCCGAGGAGCTGGTGAACCGTGACTGAGAACATCCTCGAGGTCCGTGACCTGGTCAAGCACTACCCGGTGACCCGGGGCGTGGTGTTCAAGAAGACCATCGGCCACGTCAAGGCGGTGGACGGGGTCTCCTTCGAGCTCAAGGCCGGCGAGACCCTGGGTGTGGTCGGCGAGTCCGGCTGCGGCAAGTCCACCCTGGCCCGGGTCCTGATGAACCTGGAGCGGCCGACCTCCGGCAGCGTCCTCTACAAGGGCCAGGACATCTCCAAGCTCTCCGGCGGGGCGCTGCGGCGGCTGCGTCGGCAGATCCAGCTGGTGATGCAGGACCCGTACACCTCGCTGAACCCCCGGATGACGGTCGGCGACCTGATCGGCGAGCCGTTCGAGATCCACCCGGAGGTGGCGCCGAAGGGCAGCCGCCGGGGCAAGGTCAAGGAACTCCTGGACCTCGTCGGTCTCAACCCGGAGCACATCAACCGGTACCCGCACCAGTTCTCGGGCGGTCAGCGGCAGCGCATCGGCATCGCCCGGGCGCTCGCCCTGCGGCCCGAGATCATCGTCTGCGACGAGCCGGTGTCGGCGCTGGACGTGTCGATCCAGGCGCAGGTGATGAACCTGCTGGAGAAGCTCCAGGGCGAGTTCGGCCTGTCGTACGTGTTCATCGCCCACGACCTGTCGGTGGTCCGGCACCTGTCGGACCGGGTCGCGGTGATGTACCTCGGCAAGATCGCGGAGATCGGCACCGAGGACGAGATCTACGAGCGGCCGACCCACCCCTACACCCAGGCGCTGCTGTCGGCGGTGCCGGTGCCGGACCCGACCGTCCGGGAGCACAAGGCGATCATCCGCCTCACCGGTGACGTGCCGTCGCCGGTCAGCCCGCCCTCGGGCTGCCGGTTCCGGACCCGCTGCTGGAAGGCGCAGGACGTCTGCGCCGAGCAGGTCCCGCTGCTGGAGATCCGGCCGGGCTCGGACCACCCGAGCGCCTGCCACTTCGCCGAGAAGCGGGAGATCGTGCACACGCACGAGGCGTGACACCCACGGGACCGCCTGCCGACGTCATCGCGACGACGGCAGGCGGTTCCGCCGTTTCCGGGCGGGCGCGCCGCGCCCATCCGCCGTGGCCTCCGGCGTACGCCTCACAGGGGGCCGCGGCCGGCGCGCAGCAGCAGCAGCGCGAGCTGCGTGCCGTCGGCGCCGAGGGCGACCCGGAAACGCTCCAGGATCTCCCGTTCCCGCGAGAGCACCAGCCGGGTGCCGCCGGAGGCCATCCGGGTCGCGCCGACCTCCTGGGACAGGCGGGCCCGCTCCTGCCACAGCTCGATCAGCGCCCGGTCGATCTCGTCGATCCGCTCCCGGATCTCCACGATCCGGGCGGCCGCGGTCGGCTCGGCGGTGCCGGTGCGCGCCTCCGGCTTCGCGTCGTCGGCGCCGGTCGGCGCGTCGACCGGCCCGGACACCTCCGGGCCGGGCCGGCCCGCCCCGGGCCGCGTCAGGCTGCCGCTGGACTCCACCACGTCTGTCATCATCGGGTACCCCTCGTCGTCAGGTGCCCGGTGCCCGGATGCCGGGACGGAAAAGCCCCGGGCTCCAGGAGCCCGGGGCTTTCGTAGGTCTGATGTGCTCAGGCGCGACCCACGGCTGCCGGACTCCCGGTGCCGTAGTAAAAGTAGAAGCGCTGACCGAACACGTCGTCGAGTATGCCGACCTCGGACCGGCCGGCGCAAGGATTCGGCCGGACACGTGCCCCAACGCACGCCCCCGGCACCGACGCCGGGACCGCGCCGGGCCGCCGGGGCGCCGGGGCGGGTGGCGCGATCGGGCGGTCCGGGAGGCGACGGCTCGCCGGCCACCGTGCCACCCGGCCCGGCCCGCGCTGCCCGACGGGGCCGTGTCCGCGGCGGTCGGTCCGCCGATGACGGCTCGGTCGCACCGGGGCCACACGGCGGGGAAGTGTCCGCCCGGCGGCATAGACTCGCCGTGCGATGCATCCTCTCTTCGACCTCCCCGTGTCCCCGCCCGCGCCGGCGCCTGCCCCGACCCCGCCGCGCCGGCCGGGGTCCGCTGCCGTCCGCCTCGACCCGCAGGCCCTGGTCGAGGGCCTGAACGGGCCGCAGCGCGACGCCGTGACCCACGCCGGCTCGCCGCTGCTGATCGTGGCCGGCGCCGGCTCGGGCAAGACCCGCGTGCTCACCCACCGGATCGCCTACCTGTTGGCCGCCCGGGACGTGCATCCCGGCGAGATCATCGCCATCACCTTCACCAACAAGGCCGCCGGGGAGATGAAGGAGCGCGTCGCCCACCTGGTGGGCCCGCGTGCCCGGCTGATGTGGGTGTCGACGTTCCACTCCGCGTGCGTGCGCATCCTGCGCGCCGAGCACGAGCACGCCGGGCTCAAGTCGACCTTCTCGATCTACGACGCGGACGACTCCCGCCGGCTGATGCAGATGGTCGCCCGCGAGCTCGACCTCGACCCGAAGCGCTACCCGGCGCGCGGGCTCGCCGCCCAGGTCTCCAACCTGAAGAACGAGCTGGTCGACCCGGAGGCGTTCGCCGCCCGGGCCAAGGGCCCCAACGAGCGGGCGCTGGCGGAGGCCTACACGCTCTACCAGCGGCGGCTGCGCGAGGCGCACGCGCTCGACTTCGACGACCTGATCATGACGACGGTGCACCTGCTCCAGTCGCACCCGCACGTCGCGGAGAGCTACCGCCGGCGGTTCCGGCACGTGCTGGTCGACGAATACCAGGACACCAACCACGCCCAGTACGTGCTGATCAAGGAGCTGGTCTCGGGCACCGAGGGGATCGAGCCGGCCGAGCTGTGCGTGGTCGGTGACGCCGACCAGTCGATCTACGCGTTCCGCGGCGCCACGATCCGCAACATCCTGGAGTTCGAGCGCGACTTCACCGACGCCCGGACGATCCTGCTGGAGCAGAACTACCGCTCCACCCAGACCATCCTCAACGCGGCCAACGCGGTGATCGACCGGAACACCTCGCGCAAGCCGAAGCGGTTGTGGAGCGAGGCGGGCGCGGGCGAGCCGATCGTCGGCTATGTGGCCGACACCGAGCACGCCGAGGCCGACTGGGTGGCCCGCGAGATCGACCGGGTGGTCGACTCCGGCGACGCCCGCCCCGGCGACGTGGCCGTCTTCTACCGCACCAACGCGATGTCCCGCGTCTTCGAGGAGGTGTTCATCCGGGTCGGCCTGCCCTACAAGGTGGTCGGCGGGGTGCGCTTCTACGAGCGCAAGGAGGTCCGCGACGCGTTGGCCTACCTGCGCGCGGTGGTCAACGACGACGACACGGTCAGCCTGCGCCGGATCCTCAACACCCCCCGCCGGGGCATCGGTGACCGCGCCGAGGCGTGCGTGGAGGCCCTCTCCAGCCGGGACCGGATCTCCTTCGGCGCGGCGCTGCGGCGGGCGAAGGACGCCCCGGGCATCTCCACCCGGGCGGCCAACGGCATCGCCGACTTCGTCGCCCTGCTCGACGGCGCCCGCGAGCTGGCCGAGACCGGCACCCCGGAGGAGGTGCTGGAGGCGCTGCTGACCCGCTCGGGCTACCTGACGGAGCTGGAGGAGAGCCTCGACCCACAGGACGCCGGGCGGGTCGACAACCTCCAGGAGCTGGTCAGCGTCGCCCGGGAGTACACGGAGCGGATCGAGGCGACCGGCGAGGAGGGGGAGCGGGCCACCGTGGCCGGCTTCCTGGAGCAGGTCGCGCTGGTCGCCGACGCCGACCAGGTGCCGACCGACGACCCGGACCACCAGGGTGTGGTCACCCTGATGACGCTGCACACCGCCAAGGGGCTGGAGTTCCCAGTGGTCTTCCTGACCGGCCTGGAGGACGGCGTCTTCCCGCACCTGCGCTCGCTCGGCGACACCCGCGAGTTGGAGGAGGAGCGCCGGCTGGCGTACGTGGGCATCACCCGGGCCCGGCAGCGCCTCTACCTCTCCCGGGCGGTGACCCGCTCGGCGTGGGGGCAGCCGTCCTACAACCCGCCGTCGCGCTTCCTGGAGGAGCTGCCGCCGGAGCTGGTCCGCTGGGAGCGCACCGAGGGGTCGTACACCTCGTGGGCCGGCGGGGGCGGCGGCGTCGGCGGCCGTGCGGACCGCGTGCCCGGCGGGCGCGGCACCTTCAACGGCGGCACCCCCAAGGCCACGCAGTTGGCGAAGCGACTCGGCGTCGACGCCAGCCGGCTGACCACGGCGAGCGAGCTGCCGCAGGGGCCGAAGGTGTCCGCCGGGGACCGGGTCAACCACCAGCGCTACGGCCTGGGCCGGGTGCTCGCGGTGGAGGGTCACGGCCCGAGCGCCCGGGCGCAGATCGACTTCGGCGACCAGACGATGTGGCTGGTGCTCCGGCACGCCCCGATCGACAAGCTCTGAGAGCGGGCCCGGCCCGGCCCGGCGAGCGCCGGACCGGGCCGGGCCCGGGTGGTACGGGTCAGCAGGCCACGTCGATGCCGCGGGCGCGCAGGAACGGCGCCGGGTCGATCTGGTTCCACATCTGGCCCTGGTGGACCTCGAAGTGCAGGTGCGGGCCGGTGGAGTCGCCGGTGGAGCCCTCCAGGCCGATGGTCTCCCCGGCGACCACCTTGTCGCCCACGCCCACCTTGGCGGTGCTCAGGTGGGCGTAGTGGGTCAGGTAGCCGTTGCCGTGGTCGATGACGACGGAGATGCCGTACCCGTCGCCCACGTCGCCGGCCTTGGTGACCGTGCCGCCGAAGGCGGCGCGGACCGGGGTGCCTGCGGGCAGCGCGAAGTCGATGCCGGCGTGCAGGGTGCCCCAGCGCGGGCCGTAGCAGGAGGTGATCGCCGCGCCCTTCATCGGGATGACCCAGCTCGGCTTCGGCTTGCTGGTCCTCTTCGGCGTCGGCTTGGCGGTGGTCGCCTTCGGGCTGGGCTTCGCCGACGGGCTGGCCTTCGTGGGGCTCGGCGTCGGGCTGGCCGAGGGGGTGGCCGGGGCGGCCGACTCGCGGGCGGACCGGTCGGCGCGGTCGGCGGCCTCGGCGCGGGCCTGCGCGTCGAGGGAGACGGCGGCCGGGGTGTCGGGGTCGTTCCCGGTGGCCGCGAAGGCGGCTCCGCCGAGGCCGAGCCCGACCAGGGCCGTCGCGGCGATGATCACGCGGGTGCGGCCGCCGGCCCGCTTCCGGTGCCGGACCGGGGCGTCGGGGGTGTTCTCGTTCTGAATGTCTTCCTGCACGGCGGACCTTCACTGATCGAGGGGCACTTGACCTCGAAATACTGGTGTCGCCGCGGTCCGGTACGGGTATGGGGACCGGGTCGTCGCGGATCGGCGGCGCCCCTCGCCGTCCGATACATGCCGTTGTGGGGCATTGAATGCGATAAGTGATCATGATGTGCCGTGGTGCCGGTCACATCCGCGACTGTGACCCAGCAAACTTTGCCGCACAACGGGCAACGAAAAACCGCCCGGATCGGCAGATCCGGGCGGTCAACGGTCGATGCGCAGCGTCAGGACGCGGCTACCTCGTTGTAGATTGCCTCGACTTGTAGCTTGATGTCCACTCCGCGCTCCTGGAGCCACGGCACCGGGTCGAGCGGCTCGCCCTTGACATGGACCTCCAGGTGGAGGTGGGAGCCGTAGGAGTGGCCGGTGTTGCCGACGAGGCCGAGTTGGTCACCCGCCTTGACCTGCTGCCCCTCCCGCACGCTCAGCGCGGAGGAGTGGCCGTAGATGGCCTCGCTGCCGTCGGCGTGCTGGACGATCACCGTGTAGCCGTACCCGCCGAACCAGCCGGCCTTGGTGACCGTGCCGGCGTGGATGGCGACGTAGGGCGTGCCCTCCGGGGCGACCAGGTCGACGCCGGTGTGCAGCTTGCCCCAGCGCATGCCGTAGGGCGAGTTGAACTCGTAGCCCTGCAGGGGGAGCAGCCAGACCTCGCGCTCGGTGGCGGCCTCGGCGCCGGCGGCGCGGGTGCTGTCGCGGGAGGCGCGGTCGGCGGCGTCGGCGCGGGCCGCGGCGTCCTGGCTCAGGGTCGAGGCCGCCTTCAGCTCGTCGAGGACCGACGGGCTGACGCTCTTGGCGTCCGGCAGGGCGCCCGCGCCGATCGCGACGATGCCGGCGCCGACGAACGCGGTGGTGACGACCGCGGCGTAGCGGCTACGCGGGGGGGTGGGTACGCGGCGACGGCCGCGATATCGATCGGGCTCAGACGACAGGCGCTGGCGCACGCACACCCTCCGTTGTCGGGGATCCGATGCGGCTTCCCGACGCCCGTGAAACTCGGGTGAACGTCGGTTGGCCGCGTCGTCACCCGTCCGTGGACCTGATGACAACCGTGGACACGTTAGCCAACCACCAGGGCAGTCACAAGCCGAAGCGCCGAATTGCTACCGCGTTCTGTCCCTTTGCGTCCGTGATTGTCATGCCTCGTACCCCTCGAACGGTGCCCCCGTAACTGCCCGTTCGTCGCGCAGGGTGACCGAACGGCGGAGTCGTCCGGCTTGACGGCGGTGATCATTTGCGGCAGGCCGTCAGCCTGTGCGGCGCCCGCCTTTTCTGGGGCGGGCGAGCCGGCGCGCGGTGAGCTTCGCCGCCCGGATTTCCCGGGCCGGGCGGGGCGGGTTACCGTTCGTTCAGGTGAAGCCGCGGAGCCGGTGAAAGGGATGCGCTGATGAGCTCTCGTGTTCGGGTCGTCGTCGCCAAGCCAGGCCTGGACGGCCACGACCGTGGCGCCAAGGTCGTCGCGCGTGCCCTCCGGGACGCCGGTATGGAGGTCATCTAC
This sequence comes from Micromonospora sp. URMC 106, assembly GCF_051386395.1. Lineage (NCBI taxonomy): Bacteria > Bacillati > Actinomycetota > Actinomycetes > Micromonosporales > Micromonosporaceae > Micromonospora > Micromonospora sp. URMC 106. The sequence goes on along the minus strand of NZ_JBPQTP010000098.1, from coordinate 8,129 downwards.
ACCGGCCTGCACCAGACCCCGGAGCAGATCGTGGAGACCGCGATCCAGGAGGATGCCGACGCGGTCGGGCTCTCCGTGCTCTCCGGGGCGCACATGACGCTGTTCCGGCGGGTGGTGGAACTCCTCGGTGAGCGGGACGCCCGCGACATCGTCGTGTTCGGCGGCGGCATCATCCCGGACGCCGACATCCCCGAGCTCCAGAAGCTCGGCGTCGCCAAGATCTTCACGCCGGGCGCCACCACCGCGTCGATCGTGGAGTGGGTGCGGGAGAACGTCGCCCAGCCGGTCGCCTGACCCGCCGGTCGCCTTCGCCGGCGGCCCGCGATGCGGGCGTCGGTCGCACCCGGCACGTGTGCGCCGGTGGCACGCGCGCGATGTCGGCGTCGGTCGGCGCCGGCGGCGCGGCCCCGCGACGCGGGCGGGTGTCCGCGGCCGGTGGCTGTTCCGGGAGACGGGGGAGGGGCCGGACGCACCCCTCACACGTCCGGCCCCTCTATGCACGATGCCCCGCCGCCACCCCTCGACCGACAGGGCATCGGCCGTCTCCCGTCGCCGCGCTGCATCAGCGCTCCGACACCTGACTCAACGACGCCTCGGCGCAGGGGTTACGCGGCCCGGACAACATCGCCCGGACGGTTGACGTCGGGGCGGAAGTCGCGGAAAGGCGGCGCGGCGCCGCCGGTTGTGCATTACCGCACACCGCGCACCCGCTCGGTTGCCGCCGGTGTCCACCTCGCTAGGCTGCGCCCAATGGCCTGTTTCAAGTGATGACAGGCGTCAAACTGTTTTCCATAACGCTGGTGGCGGCGCGACGGCGCGCCGCGGAGACGGGACGGGACGCGCAAACGTGGACCTGTACGAGTACCAGGGGCGGGACCTGTTCGAGCGGCACGGCTTGCCCGTGCTCGCCGGCGGCGTCGCCACGACCCCGGAGGAGGCCCGCGCGATCGCCGAACGCCTCGGCGGTCGGGTGGTCGTCAAGGCGCAGGTGAAGGTCGGCGGCCGGGGCAAGGCCGGCGGCGTGAAGCTGGCCGAGGGCGCGGAGGAGACGGTGGCCCGTGCCACCGACATCCTCGGCATGGACATCAAGGGTCACACCGTCCACAAGGTCATGATCACCGTGACCGCGGACGTGGCCGAGGAGTACTACTTCTCCTACCTGCTCGACCGGGCGAACCGCACCTTCCTCTGCATCGCCAGCGTCGCGGGCGGCATGGACATCGAGCAGGTCGCCGCCGACACCCCGGAGAAGGTGGTGAAGGCCCCGATCGACGCCAACACCGGCGTCGACGAGGCCAAGGCGCGCGAGATCGTCGCCGCCGCCGGCTTCCCGGCCGAGGTCGCCGACCAGGTCGTCGAGGCGGCCGTGGGCCTGTGGAAGGCCTTCGTCGCCGAGGACGCCACGCTGGTCGAGGTGAACCCGCTGGCCAAGACCGGCGAGGGCAGGCTGCTGCTGCTCGACGCCAAGATCACCCTGGACGAGAACGCCGCGTTCCGGCACCCGGACCACGAGGCGCTGGTCGACCAGGCCGCGGTGGACCCGCTGGAGCAGGCCGCCAAGGAGAAGGACCTCAACTACGTCAAGCTCGACGGCGAGGTCGGCATCATCGGCAACGGCGCCGGCCTGGTCATGTCGACCCTGGACGTGGTCGCGTACGCCGGTGAGCGGCACGGCGGCGTCAAGCCGGCCAACTTCCTCGACATCGGCGGCGGCGCGAGCGCCGCGGTGATGGCGAACGGGCTGGAGATCGTCCTCTCCGACCCGTCGGTCAAGAGCGTCTTCGTCAACGTCTTCGGCGGCATCACCGCCTGCGACGAGGTCGCCAACGGCATCGTGCAGGCGCTGGCCCTGCTCGAGCAGCGCGGCGAGAAGGTCACCAAGCCGCTGGTCGTCCGCCTCGACGGCAACAACGCCGAGGCCGGCCGGGCGATCCTCGACGGCGCGAACAACCCGCTGGTCCAGCGGGTGGACACGATGGATGGCGCGGCCGAGCGGGCCGCCGAGCTGGCGGCTGCGGGGGTCTGACAATGGCTATCTGGCTGACCAAGGACTCGAAGGTCATCGTCCAGGGGATGACCGGTTCCGAGGGTTCCAAGCACACCCGGCGGATGCTCGCCGCGGGCACCAACGTCGTCGGCGGCGTCAACCCGCGCAAGGCGGGCCAGACCGTCGACTTCGACGGTACCGAGCTGCCGGTCTTCGCCAGCGTCGCGGACGCGATGGCGCAGACCGGTGCCGACGTGACCGTGATCTTCGTACCGCCGCAGTTCACCAAGGGCGCGGTCGTCGAGGCGATCGACGCCGGGATCGACCTGGCCGTGGTGATCACCGAGGGCGTGCCGGTGCACGACACCGCAGCGTTCTGGGCGTACAACGTCGCCAAGGGCGAGCGGACCCGGATCATCGGGCCGAACTGCCCGGGCATCGCCTCGCCGGGCGCCTCCAACGCCGGCATCATCCCGGCCGACATCACCGGCTCCGGCCGGATCGGCCTGGTCAGCAAGAGCGGCACGCTGACCTACCAGATGATGTACGAGCTGCGCGACATCGGCTTCTCGACCTGTGTCGGCATCGGCGGTGACCCGATCATCGGCACCACCCACATCGACGCGCTCGCCGCGTTCGAGGCGGACCCGGACACCGACGCGATCGTCATGATCGGTGAGATCGGCGGCGACGCCGAGGAGCGGGCCGCCGAGTTCATCAAGGCGAACGTGACGAAGCCGGTGGTCGGCTACATCGCCGGCTTCACCGCGCCCCCCGGCAAGACCATGGGGCACGCCGGCGCGATCATCTCCGGCTCCGCCGGCACGGCCGAGGCCAAGAAGAGCGCGCTGGAGGCCGTCGGCGTCAAGGTCGGCAAGACCCCGACCGAGACCGCCAAGCTGATGCGGGAGATCATGTCCGCGGGCTGATCCCGACGTACGACCGGAGGGCCGACCGTTCGCGGTCGGCCCTCAGTCGTTGTAGACCGGGTAGTTGCCGCCGGCCCAGAGGATCCCGCTGCCGATGATGTTGAGCACGCCGAACGCGATCGCCAGCCAGCCGAGCACCGGCGACTTGCCGAAGCGCTTGGCGTCCCGGATCGACAGGTAGCCGAAGACGACCCCCAGGATGCCGCAGCAGAGCAGGCCGAGGACGATGCCCAGGACGCCCCACAGCGTGGTCCGGTCCTGGCCGGCCGCGGGTGGCGGCGGCGGGGGCGGCGGGTACGGAGCGTTCACGGCTTCCCTCCGGGCGTCGGTGCCGCGACTTGGGTCGCGTCCCTGCGCCGAGGCTAGACCGGATCGGGGGCGGGAGACGGTGGATCACGGAACTCGCCGCCGCTCCGGGGCGGTATCGGACTGCCGCCGGGCGCGCGGCATGCCAGAGTAGACCCGATGTCCTCCGTCACCCCTGATCAGCCGAGCCGTCCCGGCGTCGAGGCCGGCACCGACGCCCGGCCGGACGCGCCCGCCGGGCGGGGCCGGCGGGTGCCCGCGCCGCGCGGTGGCGAGGCGCCCCGCAGCCGCGCGCCGCTCGCCGTCGCCGCCGGGGTCGCCGCCGGATGGGCGGCGCTCACCTCGTGGCTGCCGGTCGTGGTCGTGCTGGGGCTGTTCCAGCTCAGCGAGGACGTCGCCACCGTGTCGGGAGCGCTCCACGCCGGGCTGGCCGGCTGGCTGCTCGGGCACGGCGTCCCGCTGGAGACCGGCGCCGGCCCGCTCGGGCTGGCCCCGCTGGCGCTGACCGCGTTGGTGGTCTGGCGGCTGACCCGCGCGGGCGTGCACACCAGCCGGGCGATCGGCGCGCGCGGTGGGCGGTCGCCCCGGCAGGCGCTCCTCGCCGCCGGCGCGGTCGGCATCGCGTACGCGCTGCTCGGGCTGCTCGCCGCGGTGCTGGTCGGCGCGGGCGGCCTCGCGGTGTCACCGGTCCGCGCCGGGGTCACCTGTGCGGTGCTCGGCACGCTCGGGGCCCTGGTCGGCTCGGCCCGGACCACCCGCGTCGCCGGCCTGCTCGTCGCGCGGTCCCCGGAGCCGCTGCGCGACGGGATCCGCACGGGGCTGGTCGCCGGCCTGCTGCTGCTCGGCGCGGGCGGCGGGGCGGCGGGGCTCGCCGTGGCGACCGGGGGCGGGGACGCCGCCGACCTGATCGGGGCCTACCGCACCGGGGTCGCCGGGCAGGCCGGGATCACCCTGGTCAGCCTCGCCTACGCGCCCAACGCCACGATCTGGTCGGTCAGCTACCTGCTCGGCCCGGGTTTCGCCGTCGGCACCGACACGGCGGTCCGCACCAGCGAGGTCTCCGTCGGCGCGCTGCCGGCCGTGCCGCTGCTGGCGGGGCTGCCGCGCGGTCCGGTCGACGGGGTCGGTGCCGGTCTGCTCGCGGTGCCGGTCCTCGCCGGGATGGCAGCGGGCTGGCTGCTGGCACGCCGGCTGCTCCGGCTGGCCGCCGACGACCGGGCGCCGCTGCGCTGGGGCCCGCTGCTCGGGTCGGCGGCGCTCGCCGGCCCGGTGGCCGGCGTGCTGCTGGGCGCCGCCGCGGCCGCCTCCGCCGGGTCCCTCGGCGGAGGCCGACTCGCCGAGATGGGACCCGTCGCCTGGCAGGTGGGCGGGGTGGCGACCGCCGTCATCGCGGTGGGCGCGCTGCTGGGCGCCGCCGCGACCCGGGTGCTCGCCCGCCCCACCCCCCGCTGACCTCCGCGCGTGTCCAACGCGCCGGCTCGCCCCCTCCCGCACGCCGAAGGGGCGCCCCGACGAGCCGGGACGCCCCTTTCGCGCGGTGCCGGTCAGGGCTGGTAGGCGACCCCGGCGACCAGCAGGATGATCTGGAGCAGGCCCAGCACGGCGCCGATGGCGCCGCAGATCAGGCCGGCGAGGGCCTGACCCTGGTTGTCGGCCAGCCCCTGGGCGGCCTTCTGCCTGCCCATCCAGCCGGTCACCACCGCGCCGATGCCGAGCGGGATGCCGAGGTAGCAGCAAACCAGCGGGATCGACGCGATGCCGAGGATCATGGACACCAGGCCGAGGGTGTTCTGCTGCTGCCCCGGCCCCTTGCCGGCGAGCCCGGCGTTCGGGTACATGGGCGGCGGGTACCCCTGCTGGCCGTACGGATCCTGGTAGGGCTGCTGGCCGTACGGCTGAGCGGACGTCGGCTGGCCGTACGGCTGGCCCGAGGTCGGCGGCTGGCCGTACGGCTGGCCCGAGGTCGGCGGCTGGCCGTACGGCTGACCCGAGGTCGGCGGCTGGCCGTACGGCTGACCCGAGGTCGGCGGCTGGCCGTACGGGTTCTGCGGTGCGGCGTACGGGTCGTTCGGCTGCCCGGAGGTGGGCTGCTGACCGTACGGCGCCGCCGGCGGCGGTGCGTACGGGTCGTGGGGCGGCGCGGTCGGATCCTGGTGCGGCTGCTGACCGTAGGGATCCTGACCGGGGTAACCGGGCTGCATGCGAACTCCTCGTCAGTTCTGTCAGTAGGTGCTGGCCGAGCTGCTACCGCCCACCATCCCGGCGAGGCCACCGAGCAGGCAGCACACCAGAACGATCACATACCAGCTGATGCCGACGATCAGCGCCCACTTGGACCACTTCTTCGACTCGGCGGCCGCGGCCTGGGCCCCGGCGTAGTCGCCCTGCTGGAGCAGCGCGTTCACCTTGGAGGCGTTGATGATGGCCGGAATCGCCAGCGGCCAGAAGAGGAAGATGGCGACGATCGACATCGTCATGTTGTTGTTGATCGGGGGCTGCTGCGGCTGGTATCCGGGCTGCATCTCGGCGTACTCCTCATTCCACTCGGCACCCCTGGGGCGCCGGATCACTGACGGGTGCGGGCCGGACGCGCTGCCGGTCCCGAGCGACCGGCAGCGTACCCGGTTCCGACCAGTCACGTCGTCGGTGAATGTCGCGCTGCCCAGCGATTGGACCCGCCGACCTGCCCGATAGGGTGGCCGGGTGACCGAGCCCGCGTCCGTCGCCCGCATCGTCGTCCTCGTCTCCGGCTCCGGGAGCAACCTGCAAGCACTGCTCGACGCCTGCGCCGATCCGGCGTACGGGGCCCGGGTGGTCGCCGTCGGCGCGGACCGGGACGGCATCGCCGGGCTGGACCGGGCCGCCGCGGCGGGCGTGCCGACCTTCGTCGAGCGCGTCGCCGACCACCCCACCCGCGAGGACTGGGACGCCGCGCTGACCGCCCGCGTCGCCGAGCACCGGCCCGACCTGGTCATCTCCGCCGGTTTCCTCAAGCTGGTCGGCCCGCGCTTCCTGGCGGCCTTCGGCGACCGCTACCTGAACACCCACAACACGTTGCTGCCGGCGTTCCCCGGCATCCACGGCCCGCGCGACGCCCTCGCCTACGGCGTGAAGGTCACTGGGGCCACGCTCTTCTTCGTCGACGCCGGCATGGACACCGGCCCGATCGTCGCGCAGGTCGCGGTGCCCGTACGCGACGACGACGACGTGGAGACGCTCACCGAGCGCATCAAGGAAGCCGAGCGGCACCAGCTCGTCGAGCAGGTGGGCCGCCTGGTCCGCGAAGGTTGGACGATCACCGGAAGAAAGGTCACGGTCCCGTGAGTTCCACTCAGGACGAACGCCGCCCGATCAGGCGGGCGCTGGTCAGCGTCTACGACAAGACCGGCCTGGTCGAGCTGGCCCGGGCCCTGCACGCGGCCGGGGTGGAGATCGTCTCGACCGGCAGCACGGCCTCCACCATCGCCGACGCCGGGGTGCCGGTGACCCCGGTGGAGACGGTGACCGGCTTCCCGGAGATCCTCGACGGCCGGGTCAAGACGCTGCACCCGAAGGTGCACGGCGGGCTCCTGGCCGACCTGCGCAAGGACTCGCACGCCGCCCAGCTCGACGAGCACGGCATCGCGGGAATCGACCTGCTGGTCTCCAACCTCTACCCGTTCCAGGCCACGGTCGCCTCCGGCGCCGGCGTCGAGGAGTGCGTCGAGCAGATCGACATCGGCGGGCCGGCCATGGTCCGGGCGGCCGCCAAGAACCACGCCTCGGTCGCCGTGGTGACCGATCCGGCCGCGTACCCGGCCCTGCTCGCCGCGCTCGACGAGGGCGGCTTCACGCTGGCCCAGCGCCGCGTGCTGGCCGCCCGGGCGTTCGCCGTCATCGCCGAGTACGACGTGGCGGTGGCCGAGTGGTGCGCCACCACGCTGGCGCCCGAGCAGGACGGCTGGCCGGGCTTCGCCGGGCTGTCGCTGCGCCGGCAGGCGGTGCTGCGCTACGGCGAGAACCCGCACCAGGCCGCGGCCCTCTACGCCGACCCGTCCAGCCCGGCCGGGCTCGCCCAGGCCGAGCAGCTGCACGGCAAGGAGATGTCCTACAACAACTACGTCGACGCGGACGCCGCGTGGCGGGCGGCCAACGACTTCGCCGACCAGCCGGCGGTGGCGATCATCAAGCACGCCAACCCGTGCGGCATCGCGGTCGGCGCCGACGTGGCCGAGGCGCACCGCAGGGCGCACGCCTGCGACCCGGTGTCCGCGTACGGCGGGGTCATCGCGGTCAACCGCCCGGTGAGCGTGGAGATGGCGCGGCAGGTGGCCGAGATCTTCACCGAGGTCGTGGTCGCCCCCGGCTACGACGACGGCGCGGTGGAGATCCTGCAGGGCAAGAAGAACGTCCGGCTGCTGCGCGCGCCCGCCTTCGACCCGCTGCCGGCCGAGTGGCGGCAGGTCACCGGCGGGGTGCTGGTCCAGATGGCCGACCGGATCGACGCAGACGGCGACGACCCGGCCAACTGGCGGCTGGCCACCGGCGAGGCGGCCGACGAGGAGACGCTGCGCGACCTGGCCTTCGCCTGGCGGGCGGTCCGCGCGGTGAAGAGCAACGCGATCCTGCTGGCGAAGGGCGGCGCGACCGTCGGCGTCGGGATGGGCCAGGTCAACCGGGTCGACTCCGCGCAGCTCGCGGTCAGCCGCGCCGGGGCGGAGCGCGCCCGCGGCTCGGTCTGCGCCTCGGACGCGTTCTTCCCGTTCGCCGACGGCCCGAAGATCCTCATCGACGCGGGTGTCCGCGCGATCGTCCAGCCGGGCGGCTCGATCCGCGACGAGGAGGTGATCGCCGCCTGCAAGGAGGCCGGCGTCACCATGTACCTGACCGGCACCCGCCACTTCTTCCACTGACCCCCCCGCCCCCTC
>NZ_JBPQTP010000097.1:0-25212 GCF_051386395.1 Micromonospora sp. URMC 106 | reverse complement strand
GCCCGCCCCTCCGACCGTCCTCCCCACCCGGTCCCGCATGCGCCTGACACGCCACACATCCCGCACGTCCGCTCGCCTGACACGCCGACACATCCAGCATTTCCGCTCGCCTGCCCGGCACGCCCACCTCGTCCTCGACGGCCTTTCGAGCTGATGTCGTCAACGATTCGCGCACCTGTTGGCCGACCGACGCAGCTCGGGTTCCCGGCAGGGCCCCGGAGGCGTCCCTGCCCGAACCGTGGCCTGATGTCGCAAACGACTCAGCTCGAAAGGGCCGGGACGGCCAAGACCGCGGACGGCGAGCGGCAGACAGCCGACGGCAGGCCGCAGACCGCCAGCAGCAGGCGGCGAGCGGCAGACAGCGAGACAGTCCGGGCGAGGCGGGGCGAGACAGTCCGGGCGAGGCGGGCAGACGCGACCAGGGGCTCAGGTGTGCTTGAGCACGTCGGTGACGAGCTCCTTCGCCTCCTGCTGGATCCGGGCCAGGTGCTCGGGGCCCTGGAAGGACTCCGCGTAGACCTTGTAGACGTCCTCCGTGCCCGACGGCCGGGCGGCGAACCAGCCGGACTCCGTGGTGACCTTGAGCCCGCCGATCGGCGCGCCGTTGCCCGGCGCGGCGGTGAGGGTCGCGGTGATGGGCTCGCCGGCCAGCTCGGTGGCGGTCACCTGCTCCGGCGACAGCTTGCCGAGCACGGCCTTCTGCTCCCGGCTCGCCGGCGCGTCGATCCGGGCGTACGCGGGCGCGCCGAAGCGCTCGGCCAGGTCCGCCCAGTGCTGGCTCGGCGTGCGGCCGGTGGTGGCGATGATCTCGGCGGCGAGCAGGCAGAGCAGGATGCCGTCCTTGTCGGTGGTCCAGGTGCCCCCGTCGCGGCGCAGGAACGACGCGCCGGCGCTCTCCTCCCCGCCGAAGCCGACCGCTCCGTCGAGCAGCCCGGGGACGAACCACTTGAAGCCGACCGGCACCTCCAGCAGCGGCCGGCCCAGGTCGGCGGCGACCCGGTCGATCATCGAGGAGGAGACCAGGGTCTTGCCGACCGCGGCGGCCGGACCCCAGTTCGTCCGGGTGCGGAACAGGTGGGCGATCGCCACCGCCAGGTAGTGGTTGGGGTTCATCAGGCCGCCGTCGGGGGTGACGATGCCGTGCCGGTCGGCGTCGGCGTCGTTGCCGGTGGAGACCTGGTAGTCGGCGCGGGCGGCGATCAGCGAGGCCATCGCGTTCGGCGACGAGCAGTCCATCCGGATCTTGCCGTCGCCGTCCAGGGTCATGAACCGCCAGGTGGGGTCGACGGCGGGGTTCACCACCGTCAGGTCCAGCCGGTGCCGCTCGGCGATCTCGCCCCAGTAGGCGACGCTCGCCCCGCCGAGCGGGTCGGCACCGATGCGCACCCCGGCGTCGCGGATCGCGTCCACGTCGATCGCCGCCGGCAGGTCGTCGACATAGCCGGCGAGGAAGTCGTACGACCCGGTGGTGTCGGCGGTCCGGGCGCGCGCGTACGGGATCCGGCGGACCTCCTTGAGCCCGTCGGCCAGCAGGGCGTTGGCCCGGTCCTGGATCCACTTCGTGACGTCGGTGTCCGCCGGCCCGCCGTGGGTGGGGTTGTACTTGAAGCCGCCGTCGTCGGGCGGGTTGTGCGACGGGGTGATCACGATGCCGTCGGCGAGCCCGCTGGTACGCCCCCGGTTGTGGGTCAGGATGGCGTGCGACACCGCCGGGGTGGGCGTGTAGCCGTCCCGGCTGTCCAACAGCACGGTGACCTCGTTGGCGGCGAGCACCTCCAGCGCGTCGACCGCGGCCGGGGCGGAGAGGGCGTGGGTGTCGCGGCCGAGGAAGAGCGGGCCGTCCAGGCCCCGCTCCCGCCGGTAGTCGCAGAGCGCCTGGGTGACCGCGAGGATGTGGTCGGAGTTGAACGCGTTGCGCAGGCTCGACCCGCGGTGCCCGGACGTGCCGAAGGAGACCTGCTGCGCCGGGTCCTGCGGATCCGGGTGCTCGGCGTAGTAGGCGGTCACCAGCCGCGGCACGTCGACCAGGTCGGCGGGCTGGGCGGGCTGACCGGCCCGGGGGTGACTGCTCACGGTTCCACCTTCTGTCCCTTGCCGATCACCACGATGCCGTTGTCGGAGACGGTGTAGCGCTGCCGGTCCTTCTCCAGGTCGACGCCGATCTCGGCGCCCTCGGGCACGATCACGTTCTTGTCCAGGATGGCCCGGCGGACCACCGCGTGCCGGCCGATGTCGACCCCCTCCATCAGCACCGCGCCGTCCACGTGCGCCCAGGAGTGCACCTTCACCTTGGGCGAGACGATCGAGTTCTCCACCAGCGAGCCGGAGATCACCGCGCCGGGCGAGACCATCGAGGCGACCGCGCGGCCGACCCGCTCGCCCCACTGGTGGACGAACTTCGCCGGCGGGTACGGCGGCTGCGCCGTGTAGATCGGCCACTCGAAGTTGTAGAGGTTGAACACGGGGTGCACGTTGATCAGGTCCATGTGGGCGTCGTAGAAGGAGTCGAGCGTCCCCACGTCGCGCCAGTAGCCGCGGTCCCGGTCGGTGCTGCCCGGCACCTCGTTGTCGCGGAAGTCGTAGACGTTCGCCTCGCCCCGCTCCACAAGCATCGGGATGATGCTGCCGCCCATGTCGTGCTTGCTCGTCTTGTCCTCCGCGTCGCGCTCGACCGCCTCGCAGAGCGCCTTCGTGGTGAACACGTAGTTGCCCATCGAGGCGTAGATCTCGTCGGGGGCGTCGGGCAGGCCGACCGCGTCGGTGGGCTTCTCGCGGAACGCCCGGATCCGCCGGCCGTCCTCGCCGACCTCGATGACGCCGAACTGATCGGCCATCGACAGCGGCTGCCGGATGCCGGCCACGGTGACCCCGGCACCGGAGGCGATGTGGTCCTCCACCATCTGCCGGGGGTCCATCCGGTAGATGTGGTCGGCGCCGAAGACGATCACGTAGTCCGGCTGCTCGTCGTTGATCAGGTTGAAGCTCTGGTAGATCGCGTCGGCGGAGCCGGCGAACCACCACGGCCCGCGGCGCTGCTGCGCCGGCACCGGTGTGACGTAGTTGCCGAGCAGCGTCGACATCCGCCACGTCTTGGTGATGTGCCGGTCCAGCGAGTGCGACTTGTACTGGGTCAGCACGACGATCTTCAGATAGCCGGCGTTCGCCAGGTTGGAGAGGACGAAGTCGACCATGCGGTACATCCCGCCGAACGGGACGGCCGGCTTGGCCCGGTCCGTGGTGAGCGGCATGAGGCGCTTGCCCTCTCCGCCGGCCAGGACGATCGCGAGCACCTTGGCAGCCATGTCCAGACGCTAACCATCCGCCGGGCACTTCACCACTCGTACGAGCACACTCCTGCACTAGGGTGCGCAAGATGACGGAATCCGCACACCTTCGCGTCGATCTGCTGACCCGGGAGTACCCGCCGGAGGTCTACGGCGGGGCCGGGGTGCACGTGGAGTACCTGGCCCGGGAGCTGCGCCGGCTCGCCGACGTGCGGGTGCACTGCTTCGGCGCGCCGCGCAGCGAGCCGGGCGTCACCGCGTACGCCGAACCGGCGGGCCTGACCGGCGCGAACGCCGCGCTGCGCACGATGGGCGTGGACCTGGAGATGGCCGCGGGGTGCGCCGGCACCGACGTGGTGCACAGCCACACCTGGTACGCCAACCTGGCCGGGCACACCGCGAAGCTGCTGTACGGGGTGCCGCACGTGGTGACCGCGCACAGCCTGGAGCCGCTGCGGCCGTGGAAGGCCGAGCAGCTCGGCGGCGGCTACGCGCTCTCCTCCTGGTGCGAGCGGACGGCGGTGGAGGCCGCCGACGCGGTCATCGCGGTCAGCGCGGGGATGAGGCGTGACGTGCTCACCGCGTACCCGGCGGTGGACCCGGAGCGGGTCCGGGTGGTCTACAACGGCATCGACACGGCGCAGTACGCCCCGGACCACGACACGGACGTGGTGGACCGGCTCGGCATCGACCCGGCCCGCCCGAGCGTCGTGTACGTGGGGCGGATCACCCGGCAGAAGGGGCTGCCGTACCTGCTGCGGGCGGCGCGCGACCTGCCCGCGGACACCCAGCTGGTGCTGCTGGCCGGCGCGCCGGACACCCCGGAGATCGCCGCCGAGGTGGAGGGCCTGGTGGCCGAGCTGCGGGCCGGCCGCTCGGGCGTCATCTGGGTGGCCGAGATGCTGCCCAAGCACGAGGTGATCCAGGTGCTCACGCACGCGACGGTCTTCGTCTGCCCCTCGGTCTACGAGCCGATGGGCATCGTGAACCTGGAGGCGATGGCCTGCGAGACGGCGGTGGTGGCCACCGCGACCGGCGGCATCCCGGAGGTGGTCGTCGACGGCGAGACGGGGCTGCTGGTGCCGATCGAGCAGGCGTCCGACGGCTCCGGCCGGCCGCTCGACCCGGGCAGGTTCGTCGCCGACCTCGCGGCGCGGATCAACGAGGTGCTGGCCGCCCCGGAGCGCGCCACCGGGTTCGGGCTGGCGGGCCGGCGCCGGGCGGTCGAGCAGTTCTCCTGGGACGCCGTGGCGCAGCGGACGCTGGAGGTGTACCGGTCGGTGGGCGCCGCCGGCTGAGCCGCGCGCGAACTGATCTCGCGCAGTAGGTTGGCGGGGTGACTGGACGGTTTCCGATCGAAGACGTCTCCCCCGTCGTCTCCTGCGGTCGCTACCCGGCCAAGGCGGTGGTCGACGAGCCGGTGCCGGTGTCGGCCCGGGCCTACCGCGAGGGGCACGACGCGCTGGGCTGCAACGTGGTGTGGCTGGGCCCCGACGGGCGGGCCCGGCCGTTCACCCGGATGCGTCCCGGCGAGCCCGGCCAGGACCGCTGGCACGCGGTCATCCGCCCGGACGCGGTCGGCGAGTGGGTCTTCGCCGTCGAGGCGTTCCAGGACCCGTACCTGACCTGGCAGAACGCGGTCACCAAGAAGATCGCCGCCGGGCAGGGGCCGGAGGACCTGGCCAACGACCTGGCCGAGGGCGCGCGGGTGCTGGACGCCGCCGCCGAGCTGGTGCCGGCGGCCGACGTCGACCGGGTGACGGCGGCGGCGCGGGCGCTGCGCGACGAGCGGCTGCCGCTGCCCCGGCGGGTCGCCCCGGCGCTGGAGCTGGCCGGCCTGCTCTGGGACCACCCGGTCCGGGAGCTGGTCACCACGGGCGAGGAGCACCGGCTCTGGGTGGACCGCCCGCGGGCGCTCTTCTCCGCCTGGTACGAGTTCTTCCCCCGCTCGGAGGGGGCGATCCCGGCCACCGTGGACGCGCCGGCCCGCTCCGGCACGTTCGCCACCGCCGCCGAGCGCCTGCCGGGGGTCGCCGCGATGGGTTTCGACGTGCTCTACCTGCCACCGATCCACCCGATCGGCCGGATCAACCGCAAGGGTCGCAACAACTCGTTGACCGCCGGGCCCGACGACGTCGGCTCGCCGTGGGCGATCGGCGCGGCGGAGGGCGGCCACGACGCCATCCATCCCGACCTGGGCACGCCGGAGGACTTCCGGGACTTCGTCGCCGCCGCCGCCGAGCAGGGCCTGGAGGTGGCGATGGACCTGGCGTTGCAGTGCGCGCCGGACCATCCGTGGGTCACCGAGCACCCGGAGTGGTTCACCACCCGGGCCGACGGCAGCATCGCGTACGCGGAGAACCCGCCGAAGAAGTACCAGGACATCTACCCGCTGAACTTCGACAACGACCCGGAGGGCATCCGGGCGGAGATCCTGCGGGTGGTGCTGCACTGGGTGGGCGAGGGCATCCGGATCTTCCGGGTGGACAACCCGCACACCAAGCCGTTCGACTTCTGGCACTGGCTGATCGCGGAGGTGAAGAAGGTCGACCCGGACGTGCTCTTCCTCGCCGAGGCGTTCACCCGGCCGGCGATCATGCACGGGCTGGGCAAGATCGGCTTCACCCAGTCGTACACGTACTTCACGTGGCGCACCTCGGCCGCGGAGATGCGGGCGTACTGCGAGGAACTGGTCGCGGCGGCCGACTACATGCGGCCGAACTTCTGGCCGAACACGCCGGACATCCTGCACTCCTCGCTCCAGCACGGCGGTCCGCCGATGTTCAAGATCCGGGCGGTGCTGGCCGCGCTGCTCTCCCCCTCCTGGGGCATGTACGCCGGCTACGAGCTGTTCGAGCACGTGGCCCGCCCCGGCGCGGAGGAGTACCTCGACAACGAGAAGTACGAGCTGCGCCCCCGGGACTGGGCCGGCGCGCAGGCGCAGGGCCGTTCGCTGGCCCCGTTCATCGCCACCCTCAACCGGGTGCGCCGGGAGAACCCGGCCCTGCACCAGCTCCGCAACCTGCGCTTCCACGACATCGACAACCCGGCGCTGCTCTGCTGGTCCAAGCACGACCCGGACACCGGCAACACGGTCATCGTGGTCTGCTCGTTCGACCCGCAGGGTGTGCAGTGGGGCAACACCACGCTGGACATGCCGGCGCTCGGCTTCGACTGGCACGACCGGTTCACGGTGCACGACGAGCTGACCGGCGCCAGCTACGACTGGGGGCAGCGCAACGCCGTACGCCTCGACCCGTACCTGCAACCGGCGCACGTGCTGACCGTGCGGCGGCCCGCCGCCCCGGCCGGCCCGGCGGTCCCGGCGTCGGCGGCGCCGGACCTGACCGTCGAGAGCGTGCCCGACGACCTCTCGGGCGGCACCGCCCCCACCGCTCCCGCGCAGAAGGACGACGCCCGATGGACAAGCTGATCGCCGGCGCGACGCACGACCCGCACGCCGTCCTCGGCGCGCACCCCGCCGACGGGCGGACGGTGATCCGCACGCTGCGCCGGGGCGCCGCCGACGTCGCCGTCCTGGTCGGCGGCGAGCGGTACCCGATGCGGCGGGCGCACGACGTCGGGGTGTTCGAGGCGACGGTGCCGGGCGAGGTGCTCGACTACCGCATCGAGGTCGACGGCCGGGTGCACGACGACCCCTACCGCTACCCGCCCACCCTCGGCGAGCTGGACCTGCACCTGATCGGCGAGGGCCGGCACGAGCGGCTCTGGGAGGCCCTCGGCGCCCGCGTCTTCGACGAGGGCGTGGCGTTCACGGTCTGGGCGCCGAACGCGCGGGGCGTGCGGGTGGTCGGCGACTTCACCGGCTGGGCGCCCGACGACGGCTGGCCGATGCGCTCGCTCGGCTCCAGCGGGGTGTGGGAGATCTTCGTCCCGGGGGTCCGGGCCGGCGCCCGCTACAAGTACCGGATCCTGGGCGCCGACGGGCACTGGCGGGACAAGGCGGACCCTCTCGCGGCGTACGCCGAGGTGCCGCCGGCCACCGCCTCGGTGGTGCACCACTCCGCGTACGAGTGGGGCGACGCCGCCTGGCTGGAGCGGCGGGCCCGGCGGCAGCCGCACCAGGAGCCGATGAGCGTCTACGAGGTGCACCTGGGCTCCTGGCGTCCGGGGCTGGGCTACCGGGAGCTGGCCGAGGAGCTGACCGAGTACGTCACCGGGCTGGGCTTCACCCACGTGGAGTTCCTGCCCGTGATGGAGCACCCGTTCGGCGGCTCCTGGGGTTACCAGGTCACCGGCTACTTCGCGCCGACGTCGCGCTTCGGCGACCCGGACGACTTCCGGTACCTGGTGGACCGGCTGCACGCCGCCGGGATCGGCGTGATCCTCGACTGGGTGCCGGCGCACTTCCCGAAGGACGAGTGGGCGCTGGCCCGCTTCGACGGCACCGCCCTCTACGAGCACCCCGACCCGCGCCGCGGCGAGCACCCCGACTGGGGCACGTACGTCTTCGACTTCGGCCGCCGGGAGGTGCGCAACTTCCTGGTCGCCAACGCGCTCTACTGGTGCGAGCAGTTCCACGTCGACGGGCTGCGGGTGGACGCGGTCGCCTCGATGCTCTACCTGGACTACTCACGCCAGGAGGGGCAGTGGGCGCCGAACCGGTACGGCGGCCGGGAGAACCTGGAGGCGATCGCGCTCATGCAGGAGGTGAACGCGACGGTCTACAAGCACCACGCCGGGGTGGTGCTGATCGCCGAGGAGTCCACCGCCTGGCCGGGGGTGACCCGCTCCACCGACGCCGGCGGGCTCGGCTTCGGCTTCAAGTGGAACATGGGCTGGATGCACGACACCCTGCTCTACACCTCGAAGGACCCGATCTACCGGCAGCACCACCACCACCAGCTCACGTTCTCCCTGGCGTACGCCTGGAGCGAGAACTACGTGCTGCCGATCAGCCACGACGAGGTGGTGCACGGCAAGGGTTCCCTCGCGGGCAAGATGCCCGGCGACACCTGGCAGCGGCTGGCGAACGTCCGCGCCCTGTTGGCGTACATGTGGGCGCACCCGGGCAAGCAGTTGCTCTTCATGGGCTGCGAGCTGGCCGACGACCGGGAGTGGAGCGAGGAGCGCGGGCTCGACTGGCACCTGCTGCACGACCCGGCCCGCGCCGGCGTGCAGCGCCTCGTCGGCGACCTGAACGCCGTCTACCGGGACACCCCCGCGCTCTGGGCGCAGGACACCGAGCCCGCCGGCTTCCGCTGGATCGCCGGGGACGACGTCGCCAACAACGCCGTCTCGTTCGTCCGGATCGCCCCCGACGGCTCCACCCTGGTCTGCGTGGCGAACTTCTCCGCCCGGCCGCTGCACGACTACCGGATCGGGCTGCCCGCCGGCGGGACCTGGGCGGAGGTGCTGAACACCGACGCGCACCACTACGGCGGTTCGGGGGTGGGCAATCTGGGCGAGGTGCACGCCGAGGCCGTGCCGTGGCACGGGATGCCGGCGTCCGCCGCGCTCCAGGTGCCCCCGCTCGGCGTGCTCTGGCTCCGCCAGGACTGACCGCGCGGTCCGTCCGGGGGTGCCCCCGGCCGGACCGCTTCAGAGCCGGGTGATCCGGACGGCGTCGGCGACGACGTAGCCCGGCGTGCTGGTCCACCGGCTCACCCCGACGACCGGGCGTTCCCCCGCGGCGAGCTGGTAGGTGCCGAGCACCCGCCACTGCCCGCCGCCGGCGCGCTGGTCCACGGTGACGGTGACGTTCCCGTTCGCGGTCGCCACCAGGTACGGCGTGGCGCTGTTGTAGCCGGGGTCGGCCGGGTACCAGACCTCCACCCGGTAACTGCCCGTGGCGGGCAGGGCCGCGCTGAACCAGGCCGGGTCGCTGACCGTCTGCGGGCTGGCGTACCGGTAGTTGGCGCCGTAGCGCGCCGGGGAGTACGACGACGTGCCCCAGGTGGCGGCGGCGGTGAAGCCCCCGGCGGTGGCGTTGTCCACGACCACGCCGAACGTCGCGCCGGCGCCGGTGACCAGCCGCACGTTGCTGGTCGCGCTCTCGTGGTGCAGCCGGTCCAGCGCGGTCACCAGGTACCGGTACGTCGAGCCGGCCGCGGCGGTGGCGTCGGTGAAGGTGCCGGTGCTGCCCGCGGCGCGGACCGTGCCGAGCAGGTGCCGGCCGTCGGCGAGGTCGCAGGGGTCGACGACGGCGCCGTCGCCGGGCAGCCGGTACACGGCGTACGCGGTGGTGCTGCCGGTGGCGCCGCGCTGCCAGCTCAGGGTCACCCCGCCGGTGCCGCGCACGGCGGAGGTCAGGGTCGGCGCGGCGGGCGCGGCGCCGCCCAGCCCGGCGGCGAGGGGCACCAGCGCCGGGCGGCGGTAGTGGTCGGCCACCAGCCGGCTGACCGCGCCGATCCGGTCGGCGCGCACGTCCTTGGCGCTGAACTGGATGTCGCCGACGACGCGGGGGTACGCGCGGTTGACCGTCAGGTGGTCGGTCAGCTCGGCGGGATCCTGCCAGGCCGCGTCCTGCCCCGCCGCGCCCGCGCGGTAGGTGGCCTGCCCGACGAGCAGTTGGACGTCGGTGCCGCTCACCGTCTCGGACCACCAGCGGACCAGTTCCGGGTAGTCGGCCGCGGCGAAGCCGATGTGCCAGTAGAGCTGCGGGGCGATGTAGTCGATCCAGCCCTGGCGCACCCAGCGGCGGGTGTCGGCGTAGATCGCGTCGTACGACTGGAGGCCGGTGGTGCGCGAGCCAAGCGGGTCGGTGCCGGCGTTGCGCCAGATGCCGAACGGGCTGATGCCGAACCTCACCCAGGGCTTCGCCGCGTGGATCCGCGCGCCCATCTCCTGCACCAGCAGGTTGACGTTGTTGCGCCGCCAGTCGGCGACGGTGGCGAAGCCCGCGCCGTACTGGGCGTAGGTGCCCTGGTCGGGGAAGGCGACGCCGCTGACCGGGTACGGGTAGAAGTAGTCGTCCCAGTGCACGCCGTCGATGTCGTAGCGGCGGACGGCGTCCATCATCGCGTCCTGCACGAAGGCGCGGACGGCGGGGATGCCGGGGTTGTAGTAGAGGTGACCGCCGTAGGCGACCGCCCAGCCCGGGTTCCGGCGGGCCGGATGGCCGGCCGCCAGCCTGCTGAGGTCGGTGTGGTTGGCCACCCGGTACGGGTTGAACCAGGCGTGGAACTCCAGGTTCCGGGCGTGCGCCTCGGCCACCATGAAGGCCAGGGGGTCGTAGCCGGGGTCGGCGCCCTGGGTGCCGGTGAGCCACTGCGACCAGGGCTCGTACGTCGACGGCCAGAACGCGTCGGCGGCGGGCCGGATCTGCACGACGACGGCGTTCATCCGCTGCTGCCGGGCCAGGTCGAGCCAGGACCGGTACTCCGCCTGCTGGGTGGCCGGGGTGAGCCCGGGGCGGCTGGGCCAGTCGATGTTCGCCACGCTGGCGATCCACATGGCGCGGAACTGCCGTTTCGGGGTGGCCGGGTCGGTCGCGCAGGCCGCTTGGGCGGCGACCGGCACCGCGTCGGGCACGGTGGGCCGGGAGGCGGGGACGCCCGTGGGGACGGCCGCGCCGAGCGCCAGCGCCGCTACCAGCGCCGCACCGGGTAGGAATCGACCATAGTCTCTACGCACGAAAAGATGTTCAGCGTTGCCACCTCTTTCCGCAAGTATCCTTCACACATTTCACCGTCCGCGCACTATTCGTTGACGAGCTGCTCTCGAAGAATGTCCGCGTGCCCGCAGTGCTGGGCGAGTTCGCGCAGCACGTGCAGGTACACCCACCGCAGCGGAAGCGGACCCCGCCGGTGCCCGTGAAGGATGTCGTCCAGGCCCAGGGAGGACGTCGCGCGGCGGGATGCCTCGCAGGCTTCGCGGTGTGCCTGCCGGACGGTGGCGATCGTGTCGTCGTCATCGAGGATGAACGACTCGTCCGACGTCTCGGGGATGCCGATCTCGGCGCGCGACCGGCCCGTGACGGCTTCGTCGAACCAGACCTTCTCGACGAACGTCGCGTGCTTCACGAGACCCAGCAGCGTGGTCTGGGAGGCCACCAACGACCGACGTGCCTGTTCCTCCGTCAGCCCGTCCAGGCAGCCATTGAGCGCGCCGCGGTGCTCGTCGAGGAACGCCTCGAACTGGGCACGGGCCGGCAGCGCGACGACCTGGTCGGCGAAGGTGGGCGGGAAGGAAGGCATGGGTGAAGCATTCCAGACCGTCGCCCGGAGCAACCGGCGGACCTCGCCCGTCGACGTGAGGGGGATCAGACCAGGCCCGCGTCGCGCAGCAGCTTCCACAGCCCGGCCCCGTCGGGCGCGGAGAGCCACTTCTGCCCCACCGGCCCGGCCGAGGAGCTGCCGGCCGGGGCGGGCAGGCTGCCGGCCAGCACCGACTGGGCGGGCGAGAGGCGGCGGATGGCCACCCCCGCCACGTTCTGCGGGTGGGCGGCGGCGAACTCGCGGTAGATCTCCGGGTCGTGCTGCCCGTCGTCGCCGACCAGCAGCCACTTCACGTCCGGGAACTCCTTGGCCAGCCGGGCCAGGGTGGCCCGCTTGTGTTCCCGGCCGCTGCGGAACCAGCGGTCCGCGGTGGGTCCCCAGTCGGTCAGCAGCAGCGGCCCGGCCGGGTAGAGGTGCCGGGACAGGAACCGGGTCAGCGTCGGCGCGACGTTCCAGGCCCCGGTGGAGAGGTAGAAGACCGGGGCGCCGGGGTGCGCGGTGGCCAGCCGCTCGTAGAGCACCGCCATGCCGGGCACCGCCGCCCGGGCGTGCTCGTCGAGGACGAAGGTGTTCCAGGCGGCGAGCAGCGGGCGGGGCAGCGCGGTGACCATGACCGTGTCGTCGATGTCGGAGAGGATGCCGAAGCGCACCTCCGGGTCGAGGATGCGCACCGGCGCCTCGACCGGCTCCGCGTCGGGCAGGCTGATCCGCACCGAGCACCAGCCGGGCGGCAGGTCCGCCTCGACCACAGTGTCGACGAAGCCGCTGCGGTCGGCGCGCGCCTCGTGGCGCACCCCGCCGGCCTCGATCGTCACCGTCACGTGCTTGGCCGGCAGCGTGGTGAAGCTGCGCCAGCCGCGGACCTTCTCCAGCCGGCCCCGCTGGCGGGTGTCCGGCCGCCCCAGCAGCACCCGGCACATCACCCGCGCCCAACCGGGCGCGCCGTAGCCGGCGTACGCGATGACGTTCGTCCGCCAGCCGGTGCGCCGCAACCGACGCTCGACCAGCGAATGCACGGCGTCCTCGAGCCGCGCGGCCCGGTGCAGGTGGGGTACGGCCAACTGGCCGGCGGGAGTGGGTGGCACGCCAGCAACCCTGCCACAACCCGGCGACCTCGGCCACGCGAGGCGATCTCCGTCGGCGGCCGGCTGGACCGATCCGCCCCGCCCGGCCCCGGCGGCGTGAAACACTCCGGTCGGGACGACGACGGGGGCGTTGGTCGTGTCGCAACCAGTACGCAAGCGTGGGCGGTGGCGCCCGCGGCTCGACCGGCCGGCGCTCGTCGCGCTGCTGTTCGGCCTCGCCGGGGTCGGCTACCGGCTGGTCCTGACGCTGTGCACGGTGCCCGTCTCCAACAGCGACGAGGCCACCTTCGGGCTGGCCGCGCTGCACATCGCCCAGGGCCGCGAGCTGCCCGTCTTCCTCTACGGCCAGCGCTACATGGGAATGCTGGAGTCCTACCTGGCCGCCCCGCTGATCGCGGCGGCCGGGCCGAGCTGGCCGCTGCTGCGCCTGCCGCTGGTGCTGCTCTACGCCCTCTTCCTCTGGCTGATCCACCGGCTGACCCGGCGGATCTGCTCGCCCTGGTTCGCCACGTTCGTCGTCGGGCTGCTGGCGCTGGGCGGGGAGCGCGTGGTCCGCGACCAGTTGACGGTGGTCGGCGGCCGGCCGGAGGTCAAGGCGGCGGTGCTGCTGATGCTGCTGGTCGTGGTGGGGCTCGCCCGGGGGACGGTGCGGCACCGCCGGCTGGCCGCCGGGCTCTTCGGCCTGCTCGCCGGGGTGGCCGCCTGGTCGGACTGGCTGATCCTGCCCTACCTGGCGGCGGCCGCCCTGGCGCTGCTCTGGGTCGCCCGCCGGGAGCTGCTCGGCTGGGCCGGGGCGCTGCTGCTGGCCGGGTTCGCCGTCGGGATCGCACCGATGATCAGGGACAACCTGGTCGCCCCGCCCGGCGAGGACTCACTGTCGGTGTTCCGCGAGATCAGCACGAAGGCCGGGCCGGCGCCGACGTGGCCGCGGCGGCTCGACGGCGGGCTGCTGGAGGGGGTGCCGCTCGCCGCCGGCCTCTGCCCGGTGGACGGCTGCACCCGCGGGCAGGAGTGGTTCGGCCTGCTCTACCCGGTGCTGCTGGCGGTCGCCGCCGCGCTCGCCGTGGTCGCGTACCGCCGCTCCGCCGGCGCCCCGCCCGCCCGGCGGGTCGGCCCGGTGGTGCACCTCGCGCTGGTCGTCGGCGCGGCGTTGACCCTGCTGTCGTACGTGCGCAGCCCGCTGGCCGCCACCAGCCCGCTGGACAACGCCCGGTACCTGTCGGTGCTCCAGCTCTCCCTGCCGGCGGTGCTGTGGCCGCTGTGGCTGGCGGCGGTCGCCTGCTGGCGGGGCACGGTCGGGGCGCTCGGCCGGCTGGCCGGGGCGCTCGCCACCGCCGCGCTCGCCGCGCTGACCGCCACCACGCTGGTGGTCACCGTGCTGTTCGCCGTCTCCGGTGCCGGGGCGTCCCGGGTCGAGGAGCGGCAGGCCCGCGAGCTGGCCGATCGGCTCCGCGCCGACGGCCCCCACGAGGTGTACGGGGACTACTGGACCTGCAACCGGCTGATCTTCAACACGGCCGAGAAGGTGGTGTGCGCGGTGCTCGACGGCGAGCTCACCCCCGGGCAGAACCGCTACCCCGCGTACTGGCGGCAGGTGGGGCGGGCCGACCGGCCGGGGTACGTGCTGGAGGCCGGCTCGGCGGCGGAGCGGCGGCTGCGCGCCCTGCTGGGCGACCGGGCCGACGCCGCGCTGCGCGCCGAGGTCGGCGGGTATCGCGTGTACCACCCGCAGACGCCGGTGCGGCCGTGGCGGTAGGGACGGGCCGTACGCTGGCCGGACCGGCGCGCGGACGCCGTGCCGAGGCGAGGAGTCCACCCGATGCTCATCCTGCTGCCGCCCTCCGAGGGGAAGGCCGACGCCGGCACCGGCCGGCGGTTGGACCCCGCCCGGCTCTCCCTGCCGGAGCTGACCGGCGCGCGGGAGGAGGTGCTGTCCGCCCTGGTGACGCTCAGCGCCGGCGACGAGGAGGCGGCCCGCGAGGCGCTCGGGCTCAGCGAGGGCCAGCGGGGCGAGCTGCGGCGCAACGCCCGGCTGCGGGCGGCGGCCACCGCGCCCGCCGGCCGGCTCTACACGGGGGTGCTCTACGAGGCGCTCGACCTCGCCTCGCTCCCGCCGGCGGCGCAGCGCGCCGCCCGCCGGTCGGTGCTGATCAGCTCGGGCCTCTGGGGCGCGGTCCGCCTCACCGACCGGATCCCGCCCTACCGCTGCCCGATCGGGGCGCGGCTGCCGGGGGTCGGCGCGCTGTCGGCGTACTGGCGGCGGGCCCTCGCGCCGGCGATGGACGCGGTGGCCGGCGCCGGGCCGGTGCTCGACCTGCGCTCCGGCGCGTACGCGGCCACCTGGACGCCCCGGGGCGATGTGGCCGCCCGCACCGTGACGGTCCGGGTGCTGCACGAGCGGGAGGTCGACGGCGCGCCCGTCCGCTCGGTGGTGAGCCACTTCAACAAGGCGACCAAGGGCCGGCTGGTCCGGGACCTGCTGACCGCGGGCGTCCGGCCGCGCTCGGCCGACGGGCTGGTGGCCGCGCTGCGGGACCTGAAGTACACGGTGCTGGAGCAGCCCGGCCCGACCGGCCGGCCACGCCAGGTCGACGTGGTCGTCACCGAGTTGTAGGGCTGCCGCAAGATTTCCTCAAGGCTGCGGCCGATCGGTTTCCTCGTCGGCGTCTTCGGGTCACGGTAGGGGGATCCCCGACGCCGACAAGGAGTGCCTGAGTTGGCTCCCGAACCGATCCTGCTCGACCGGCCACCCCTGCCGTCGACCCCGCCGCCGCTGGACTGGCTGACCCTGGCCGACGCGTTCGAGGCCGCCTGCCTGCTGCGCTGCACGCCCCCGCCGGCGGCGGCCGGCGCCCGCCGCCCGGTGCCGCACCTCCGTCCGGCGGCTGTCGAGTTCAACCGGGAGGAGGCCGCGCAGCGGTTCCGGCAACTGCTCGGCCGCCTCGACGTCCCGATCGAGCACGAGGTGACCGTCGGCGGGCTGCGCCGCCGCTACGAGCTGCACCGCCTGTCCGTGCCGCCGGCGCACCGCCCGGCGTACGCGCGGATGCTGGAGGCCGGCTGGCGGCAGGGCCGGCGCGAGCTGCTGGGCGGACCGTTCCCCGGCGCGTCCACGGCGCGGCGGGTGTGGCGGCCCCGGCTGGCGGCGGCCGCCTGGCGGGCCGCCCTGCTCGCCGGGGGGCGGCACGTCCGCCGGCACATCCTCGGCGTCCGGCTCGCCGATCGGGAGCTGGCCGCCGTCCTGGTGCGCGGGGCCGCCCTGCTGGACGTCCCGGCGCTGCTGCGCCCCGGCACCGGATGCTTCCTGGTCTGCGTCGCCGACGGCCCGGACCGCGAGCGGATCCTGCACAGCGCCGCGCTGGAGGCGGCCAGGGCGACCGAACCGGCCTGACCGCCGGGTGGGGCCCGGCGTCGGGCCCGCGGCCCGGCCCCCGCCGACGGCGGGTTGCGGCGACGGCCCGCGCGGCGCAGAGTGCAGCGCGTGAGTCGAACCCGGTCCCGCCGCGCCCGCCCGTGCCCAGGCCGCCCGGCGGCGCTGCTGTCGCTGCTGCTGCTGGTGACGCTGCCCGGCCTCGCCGCCTGCCGGGACTCCCCCGAGCCGCCGGTGCCGATCCGGATCGCGACCGGCAGCCCGACGGCGGTCTACCACGCCTTCGGCCGCTCGCTGGCCGACATCCTCAACCGGGAGCTGCCGAACGTCCACGCCAGCGTGGTGGTCACCGCCGCCTCGGCGGAGAACGTCCGGCTGGTCGGCTCGGGCGAGGCCGAACTGGGTTTCACCCAGGCCGACGTGCTGCCGGCCGCGCCGGCGGCACACCCGTCCGTGGTCGCGGTCGCCCGCGTCTACGACGACCTGCTGCACCTGGTCACCACCGCCGGCGGCCCGATCCGCACGCTGACCGACCTGCGCGGCCGGCGGGTCTCCGTGGGCGCTCCCGGGTCCGGCACCGAGATCACCGCCTCGCGGTTGCTGGAGGTGGCCCGCCTGGGCGGCGACGGGGTACGCCGGGAGCGGTTGGGCCTCGACGACTCGGTCGCGGCGCTGCGCGCCGGCACGATCGACGCGTTCTTCTTCTCCGGCGGGCTGCCGGTCACCGCGGTGAAGCAGCTCGCCGACGACAGCGCGACCCGGATCATCGACCTCGGCGAGTGGACCGAGCCGCTGCGCGACAGCAACCCCGAGGTCTACGTGTCCCGGGACATCCCGCGCTCGGTGTACGGCACGGACCCGGTCACCACCGTGGCCAACCCGAACTTCCTGATCGTCCGGGGCGACCTGCCGGAGCCGCTGGTCCGGGAGGTGACCCGGCTGCTGATGGAACGCCGGCAGGAGCTGGCCGCGGCGCACCCGGCCGCCGGCCGGATGAGCCCCCGCTCGGCCATCGCCACCGCCCCGCTACCGCTGCACCCCGGCGCCGTCGACTGGTACCGCGCCGCCAAACCCTGACCCGCCCCCGCCGGCGACCGCCCCGGTCGCGTCCGTCGGGTCGAGCGGGTCGGTCGGGGCCGGGAACCAGAGGCCGGCCACCAGGCCGCGCGGCGCGCCCCGGCGCATGGTGAGGCGCCCGTCCGAGGCGTCGACCAGCACGGCGACGATGGTGAGGCCCAGCCCCGCGCCGTCCACGTTCTGCACCTCCGGCGCCCGCCAGAACCGCTCGGTCGCCTGGCCGAGCTGGCTCTCCGTCATGCCGGGGCCGGTGTCCCGGACCTCCAGCGCGATCCCGCCCTCGTGCCGTCGCACGGTCACCGTCACCTTCCCACCGGCGCCGCTGAACTTCACCGCGTTGTCGATCAGCGCGTCCAGGGCCTGGTCGATGGCGGTCGGCACGGTCCGCGCGTACGCCGGGGCGTCCTCCGCCACCAGCCGGAGGGCGACCGACCGGTGCCGGGCGAGCGGCTCCCACGCGGCGACCCGGGACGCGGCCACGGCCGCCGCGTCGACGGTGACCCGCTGGTTCTCCCGCCGCTCGGCGCGGGCCAGGGTGAGCAGCGCGTCCAGCACCAGGGCGAGCCGGTCGGTCTCCTCCAGGGCCAGCCGGTGCTCGGCCCGCCCGTCCGGGTCGGTCAGGCTCGGCCCCAGCTCCTCCACCCGCAGGCGCAGCGCGGTCAGCGGGTTGCGCAGCTGGTGGCTGGCGTGCGCGACGAACGCCCGCTGGCGGTCCATCACGTCGGAGACCGCGTCGGCCATGTGGTTGAAGCTGGCCGCCAGCCGGCGCAGTTCCGGCGGGCCGAGTCTGTGCTGCACCCGGGCGCCGCGGTCCCCCTCGGCGATCTCGTGGGTGACCGCGTCCAGCTCGGTGACCGGGCGCAGCACCCAGCCGGCCAGCCCGAACGCGGTGAGCACACAGGCCAGCACGGCGAGCAGCCCCGTGCCGGCCAGCACCAGCCACCAGACGGTGACGGCGCGCCGGACGTCGTCCGACGGGGTGGCGGTGACCACCGCCCCGAGCACCTCACCGCCGTCGTTGATCGGCACCGCCACCACGATCGGCCGGTCGACCCAGGGCCAGACCGACTCCGGTCCGCTGGCCTGCTGGCCGGAGAGCGCCGTGTCCAGCGCCTCGCGGATCCCCACGGCCGGCCGCCAGTTCTCCGAGGCCGTCACCGTGCGGCGGTCCCGGTCGACCACCGCCGCGCCGATCCCGTACAGGTCGTCGTAGCTGCGCAGCTCGTTGTCGAGCGGGCCGGGGGTGCCGCCGCGCAGCGCCGGGCCGGCCAGCGAGGCGAACCGGGTGGCGTCGGCGAGCCGGTCGGCGCGTACCCGGTCGGTCTCCCGGGTGGCCAGGGTGGCCGCGAGCGGGGTCTCCAGCGCGATCAGCACCAGCACCATCAGCAGCAGGTAGCTGATCACCAGTCGACGTCGCACGGCCCCGCCTCACTCGCCGCGCAGCCGGTAGCCGACCCCGCGGACGGTCTCCACCAGGCGGGGGTCGCCCAGCTTGCCGCGCAGCGACCCGACGTGCACCTCGACGGTGTGCCCGTCGCCCCACGTGGTGCCCCAGACGTCGAGCAGGATCCGCTCGCGGGGCACCGCCACCCCGGGCTGCCGGGCCAGTGAGAGCAGGACGTCGAACTCCTTGCGGGTCAGCGCCACCGGCCGGTCGGCCACGGCGACCGTCCGCGCGGCCACGTCGATGCGTACCGGGCCGGCCTCGATCAGGTTGCGCTCGGGCAGCGCGTGCGCCGCGCGGCGCAGCACCGCCTCGATGCGCGCCTGGAGCTCGGTCATGGAGAACGGCTTGACCACGTAGTCGTCCGCGCCCAGCCGCAGGCCGAGCACCCGGTCCCGCTCCTCGCCCCGGGCGGTCACCGCGATGATGCCGAGCTGGCTGCTGCGCCGGCGCAGCTCCCGGCACAGGTCGGTGCCGTCCCCGTCGGGCAGGGTCAGGTCGAGCAGCACCAGGTCGCAGGGGGCGGCGGAGAGGGCGGCGGCGACGGTCGCGGCGTGCTCCACCTCGTACCCCCGGCGGGTGAGGGCGGCGGAGAGCGCGGCGGCCACCCGACGGTCGTCCTCGACCAGCAGGATCCGCACCCGGGGCCCCCAATCCGTCGATCTGTCGACCCGAATGGTGGCAGAAGGCGGCGGAGAGCGGGAGGGTAGGCCCCGCGTCGGCCGCCGCCCGGGCCGTGCCGGCCCCGCCGGGAGCGACGGCGGGCCGGGGTCAGAGCCCGAAGACCTCGTCGGCGGTGGCGTCCCGGACCCCGTCGACGAAGCCCCGGAAACCCGGGTCGTGGTGGCTGGCCGGCACGCTGGTGACGTTCTCGCCGGTGGCCTGGGTGACCGCGTCGACCAGCGGCGGGTAGTCGGTCTCGGCGTCGCCGAGGGTGTCGTCGTCGGCCTGGCCCAGGTTGATCACGTGCTGCACGTCCTCGGTCGGGGTGTCCGGGTCGCCGGCCCACTCGCCGCCCGCGCGGTAGCACTCGTCGTACAGCGCCCGCTGGCTGTCGGTCCAGTCGTCGTCGTAGCTCTCCATCGCCCACCCCTCCGCGGCTCCACCCGAGCATGCCGGCCGGCGGGGCGCCGGCGCGGCCGTACCGCGGAAAACCGGGCCGGTCGTGCGTAGGCTGCCGGGGTGATCTACAAGCTGCTGCCGACCGTCGAGTGGGACGACGCCCTGGCCGCGGGGCACTTCGCCGGCACCGCCATGGACGCGCAGTCCGGCTTCATCCACCTCTCCGGGCCGGACCAGGTGGTCGAGACCGCGCGGCGGGTCTTCGCCGGCGCCACCGGGCTGACCATGCTCACCGTCGACCCGGCCCGGCTGGGCGACGCGCTGCGCTGGGAGCCCTCGCGCGGCGGCGCGCTCTTCCCCCACCTCTACGGGCCGCTGCCGGTGCCGGCGGTGGTGGCCGCCGACGCGCTGCCGGCGGACGTGCCGGTCGCCGACGCGGTGGCGGCGTTGCTGCGCTGAGCGGGTCGTTATGCTACGGCGAGTCCGCGCGCCCCGACCTGACTTCCCGTGCCCGGGGCCGGCGCGGCAGCCCGGATCCGCGCGGGCGGCCGCCGCTTGCGGCGTACGCCGAACGCGGGTCACCGACGGCGCCCGGCGCGCCCTGCGACCCATGCGAGTTGAAGGATGACTGACAGCAGTTCCCCGTCCCCCTCCGTCTTCGTCCACCCGACGGCCGACGTCGAGGAGGGTGCCCGGGTCGGCGACGGCACCAAGGTCTGGCACCTGGCCCACATCCGGTCCACCGCCCAGGTGGGCGCCGGCTGCGTCATCGGCCGCAACGTGTACGTCGACGCCGGCGTCACGGTCGGCGACCTGGTCAAGATCCAGAACAACGTCTCCGTCTACCAGGGCGTGACCCTGGAGGACGAGGTGTTCGTCGGGCCGTGCGCGGTCTTCACCAACGACTTCCGCCCCCGCGCGCAGAACCCGGACTGGAAGATCACCCCGACCGTGGTCCGCCGGGGCGCGTCGATCGGCGCGAACGCGACGCTGGTCTGCGGCATCGAGGTGGGCGAGTACGCGATGATCGCGGCGGGTTCCGTGGTCACCAGGGACGTGGCGCCGTACCAGCTCGTGGCGGGCAACCCGGCGCGGCCGAAGGGCTGGGTCGACGAGCGGGGCGAGGTCGTCTCCCGCGACGTGGACAACCCGCCGCGGCGGCAGGGCTGATCCCGCAGGGATTCCCCGACGACGAACGGCGGTGGACGGGCGCTCCCGTCCACCGCCGTCGCGGGTGTGCGTCGCCGCTCAGCGGCAGAGCCGGGAGATCTCCTCCCGGAACCGCTCCATCGGGTTCGCCTCGGCCGGGCCGAGCAGGTAGGTCTTCAGCTCCCGCCGGGCCTCGGTCATCGGGTCGTCGCCGGCCCGGGTCACCGACACGATCTTCTCCAGCTCCCCGCAGTCGCGGGAGAGCAGGTACGCGGCCCGCGACGTCGGGTAGTCCCGGCGGAACTCGTCCTCGGGCAGGCCGCCCGGGTTGGCCACCACGTACGGCCGCTGGCTCTGCACGAAGTCCGAGACCACACTGGACACGTCGCTGATCAGCAGGTCGGTCTGGTTGAAGCAGTCGAACAGCGCGGGCGTCCGGCCGGTCACCACGAGGTGCCGGGTGCCGTCCAGGGAGGCCGCGTCCGGGTCGCCGCCGGCGGCGCGGATCCGCTCCACGATCCGCTCGTGCACCGCCTTGGCCTCCTTGGCGCGGGAGCCGGTCAGCGGGTGCGGCTTGTAGATGAGCCGGACCGCGGGCGTGGTGGCCAGCAGTCCCTTGACGATCCGCTCGCCCATCAGCACCAGCGAGGTGTGGTACGGGTCGTCGTCCAGCCACCCCTCCCAGGTCGGGGCGTAGAGCACCGTGAACGGCCGGTCGACCGACTCGGCGCCGAACGTGTGCACCCCGGCGAGCTGCGGCCGTCCGATCTCGACGATGTCGGAGTCGAGCACGCCCACCCCGGCGCGGGCGTACCGCTCCCGCCCGGCGAGACCGGCGACCCACACCTCGTCGTACACCTTGCTGTAGGGGTTGACGCTGGCCTGCTTGTCGCTGTCGCCGTGCCCCACGAAGACGTGCTTCATGCCGGGCTCGCGGAGCATGTGGATGTTCGCGCCGACGTTCGCGGCGTAGAGCGCGGCGCGCACGCTGCCCAGTTCGAGGTTCATGAAGTCCACGCCGGCCGGCACGCAGATCACCGGCAGCCGGGTGTCGGCCAGCTCGAAGAACGCCTCCCGGCTGCGCATCAGCACCACCGCGCGCTGGTCGAGCGCCTCGGTCGGGGCGAGCCACATGTTGGCCTGGTAGACGTCCTTGGCCGGGCCCGCGAAGTAGAGGGCCACCTGCGGCCGGTAGCTGTCCAGCCAGCGCTGCACCGCCGGCAGCAGCGGGCTCTGGCCCATGCCCCGGCCGCGCAGCCAGGTCAGCGCGATGATCGCGCCGACCAGCGCGGCGGCGAGCACGGCCACCGCGCCCGCGCCGAGCACCGGCGCGGCGCTGTCGAGCACCGCCGCGAACACGGCAGCCGGCGCCAGCACCACGTTGACCAGGGCCAGCCGGTCGCCGGCGAGCCAGGCCGCCCAGTCCGGCGGGCGGGGCGCGGCGCGCATCGGGCCGAGTTCGATGTTGCGCACCAGCGCCGACTGGGGGTTGCGCCGGTCGATCATCGTGGCGAGCGCGCCGGCGAAGACCGAGATCAGCCAGACCGTCGACGGCAGCACCAGGATCAGGCCGAGTTCCGTCGCGTCGGGCCGGACCTCGGCCACCACCAGCAGCACGACCGCGAGGTCGCGGGCGAGCTGGCGGTAGTCGCCCCGCAGGCCGACCTTCTCCAGCAGTGTGTGGGTGGCGGGCGACCAGCGGGCGAGCGCGTACTCGCCGGCGAGCGCGGCGAGCCCGGCGACGGCGAAGACGCCGACCCAACCGAAGGCGCCGGCGGCGAGCATGACGAGGTAGGCCAGCAGCAGCAGCGCGCCGCGGGCGGCGACTCCCGCCGGTCCCATCAACTTGCCGAACAAGGACTAGCTCCCTACGAGATCGACGACTGGCTCACCGACCGTCACTGGCGCCGTGACGGCAGGGGTCCCCCGCTCAGGCGACCGTCGGCGCGCCGGGACGCCACCGGCACACCCGCCGGGCCGCGACGGGACGGAGGTCGCGGTCGAACCGCCTGTCCACCCATCGTCGTCGACCAGCGACGGCGCCGGCGTCCGCGGCCACCCGCCACCACGCCGGTCAGACCTTAACGCGAAGGAACGCGCCGGTATCGCTCGGGTACCGCCACACCGGGACGATTTGCTCCCTCCCGGCCCCGGCTGCCTTCAGGCCGGGATGATCCACCGCAAAAGCGACGCGGGTGACGGCGGGCGGAGAACCGCGGGTTTGCCGAGGCAGCGCGCCCGGCGTCCGTTCCTATACTGGTCCGGCCGCTCGCCGTCCGGGTGGCCGCACGGGCGGCCACGTCACGGCTCCACCACCAGCCGTCGCGGGGGAACCGCGTGTTCCGTTGGAAAGGATCCACGGATTGACCACCCTCATCGCGCTCGCCGTCGCCGTCGTGCCCGGCGCGCTGCTCGGATTCGCCCTGCCCCCGGGCCGCTACCGGTGGGCGGCTTGGGCCGCCGCCCCGGCGCTGACCCTGGGCCTGGTCACCCTCGCCATGACATGGCTGCCGCAACTCGGCCTGCCGGACGGTCCGCTGGCGGTGCTCGCCGCCGAGGTGCTGCTCGCCGGCCTCGCGGTGCTCGCCTCCCGGCTGGTGACCCGCGGCCTGGTCGAGCCGGACGCCGACAGCCGGGACGCCGACGGCCGGCCGGCCGACGCGCCGGCCGACGCCGGGTGGCGGGCCCGGCTCACCCGGCTGCGACTGCCGGCGGTACGCCCCGGCCGCGCCGACGTCATCGGGATCGCGATCCCCGCCGCGATCAGCGTCGCCTTCGGCTGGCTGATGCTGGGCCGGCTCGTCGCCCCGCCCGGCTGGGACGCCATGAACCACGGCTTCCTCACCCGGCGGATCATGGACACCGACAGCGTGCTGATCTCCTCGGCCTGCACCAGCGGCTCGACCGAACCGGCGCTGTCCTGCTCCTTCTACCCGCTCGCGGCGAACGTCTCCTGGGCCCAGGCGGCGGAGCTCTCGGGCGGGCGGATCAGCACGGTGCTGAGCGCCTGGTCGATCCTCGTCGGGCCGCTCGCGCTGGTGGCGGCCGTCTACGCCTGCGTCCGGGCCCTCGGCGGCAGGCCGGTGGTGGCCGCCAGCGCCGCCGCCGCGCCGGCCGTGCTCGGCCCGATGTGGATGTCGGTGATCACGGGTCGGATCACCGAGCAGACCGCGCCCTGCATGGCCGGGGCGATAGCGCTGCTGATCGCGCTCGCCGCGCGCGGCGCCCACCCCGTCCGGCTGGGCCTCCTCGCCGGCCTGTGCGGCGCCGGGATCGTCATGACGCACACCTACGACGTGCTGTTCATCGCGGTCCTGGCGATCGGCATGCTGCTGGCCGTACGCGGCCGGTGGGTGCTGCGCCGGGTCGCCGCGGCGGCCGGCGCGATGGTGCTGGCGGGGCTGGTGCCGCTGCTCCCCCTGCTCGGGGTGCTGGCCGGCGCCAACGGCGAGCGGCTGTCGAACCCGCCCGCCCTGCTCGGCAAGTACGGCGAGTCGTTCGAGTACTGGGTCACCGACCCGCAGCGCTACGTGCTGTTCGCCTATCCGGGGGTCGGCGGCGCGGACTTCCAGCTCAACGAGCCGACGATCCAGGTCGGCCTCTGGCTCGTCATCCCGTGCCTGCTGCTCTCCCCGCTCTGCCTGGTGCTGCCCCGGCTGCGCTGGGCCCGGCCGTGGTTCGCGGCCGGGGTGGTCTGGACCGCGATCGGGGTGTGGACCACCGCGTCCGACTCGGCCGCCGCGATGACGCTGTCGAGCCTCTGGTACGGCGTCCGGGAGCGGGTCCGCTCGATGATCTTCCCCGTGTACGGGGTGCTGGCGGTGGCCGGTGCGGTGGTGCTGGGGCTGGCCGTCGGGTGGCTGCTGACCCGCGTCGCCGCGAAGGCCGGGTCGCTGCGCGGCTCGGAGGCGCCGGCGGCGGTCGCCGCGGGGGTCCTGGTGGTGGTGCTGCTCGGCCTCGCCGCCGTGCCGGCGAGCTGGCAGCCGCTGCGCGGCGCGCTCAAGGGCCGGGCACCGGTGGGCGCGTCCTACGAGAAGGCGTACAGGTGGCTGGCGGAGAACAACCGGCCCGGCGCCACCGTCGCCTACGACCGGCACCACGAGTTCATCACCTGGGCCTACGCCGACTACGAGGTGCCGCTGCTGTTCGGCATCCCGCCGTTGCCCGGCCTGCCGGCGGAGAACTACGACCGGCGGTGGGACGCGTGGAACTGGCTGGTGGACAACGCCGACGCCCGGCCCGCGGGGTGTGAGGTGCGCCGGTTCAACATCTCGTACGTGGTGGTCGGGACGCGGAACATGCCCGGCGCCTGGGACAAGCACTACGAACGCAAGCGGCTGGAGTCCAGCGACAAGCTGGAGCTGGCCCACAAGATCGGCCGGATCAGCATCTACCGGGTCACCGAGGCCGGCCGCAGCTGCGCCACCGGGGGCTGAGCGCGACGGGCCGGGGCACGCCGTGCCCCGGCCCCCCTCGGGCGCGGACGGCCCGGCCGGTGAGCCCGGCGCGTACCGGGGCCGGGTCCACGACGACGAAAGGGGCGGGGCGACCGTGGTCGCCC
>NZ_JBPQTP010000096.1:0-25399 GCF_051386395.1 Micromonospora sp. URMC 106 | reverse complement strand
GCCGGCCGACTGGGACATCGTGAACCTCGCCTTCGGCGAGCCCACCACGGCGACCTCGGGCGACATCCGCTTCCAGCTCTGCCCGCCCGCCGAGTGCCCGGGCGTCGAGACCGAGGCCGAGTTCGTCGCGGCGATCCGCGCCAGGCAGGCGCAGGGCAAGAAGGTGCTGCTCAGCATCGGCGGGCAGAACGGCCAGGTCCAGCTCACCACGACCGCCGCCCGGGACACCTTCGTCCGGTCGGTGTCGGCCATCATCGACCGGTACGGGCTTGACGGGCTCGACATCGACTTCGAGGGGCACTCGCTCTACCTGGACGCCGGGGACACCGACTTCCGCAACCCGACCACGCCGGTGGTCGTCAACCTCATCTCCGCGATCCGCACCCTCAAGCAGCGGTACGGGGCGGGCTTCGTGCTCACCATGGCGCCGGAGACGTTCTTCGTCCAGCTCGGCTACCAGTTCTACGGGTCGGGCCCGTGGGGCGGGCAGGACCCCCGCGCCGGGTCGTATCTGCCGGTGATCCACGCGCTGCGTGACCACCTCACCGTGCTGCACGTGCAGGACTACAACTCCGGGCCCATCATGGGGCTCGACAACCAGTACCACACGATGGGCAGCGCGGACTTCCACGTCGCGATGACGGACATGCTGCTGGCCGGCTTCCCGGTCGCCGGCAACCCCGACCGCTTCTTCCCGCCGCTGCGCGAGGACCAGGTGGCCTTCGGGGCGCCCTCGTCCCCCAGCGCCGGCAACGGATACCTGGCCCCGGCGGGGGTACAGGCCGCGGTGACCTGCCTGGTGAAGGGGCAGAGCTGCGGGTCGTACGCGCCGCGCAGCGGCACCAACCCGGCCTTCCGGGGGCTGATGACCTGGTCGATCAACTGGGACCGGTTCTACGCCTGGGAGTTCCGCCTGCACCACGGCCCGTTCCTGCGGTCGCTGCCCTGACGCCGCCGGCGTCGTCCGGTCCACCCGGCCCGGACGACGCCGGCACCCACTCGGCCGGAGCAGCCCACGGGGGCGCTATACACATCGCGTATACGCGGTGTGTATAGTCGCCGCCATGTCGATCGGACAGACCTTCCTCGGCCTCCTGGAGGCCACCCCCCGCCACGGCTACGACATCAAACGCCTCTACGACGAGCGCTTCGGCCACGCCCGGCCGCTCGCGTACGGGCAGGTCTACGCCACCCTCTCCCGCCTGCTGCGCAGCGGCCTGGTCGAGGTGGAGGCGGTCGAGCCCGGCGAGGGCCCGGAGCGCAAGCGGTACGCGATCACCGAAGCCGGCGTCACCGACGTGGGGCAGTGGCTGGCCCGGGCGGAGAAGCCCGAGCCGTACCTGCAGAGCACCCTCTACACCAAGGTGGTGCTCGCCCTGCTGACCGGCCGCTCCGCCGCCGACCTGCTCGACGTGCAGCGCGGCGAGCACCTGCGAATGATGCGCGAGCTGACCCGCCGCAAGCGCGACGGCGACCTCGCCGAGCAGCTCATCTGCGACCACGCCCTGTTCCACCTGGAGGCCGACCTGCGCTGGCTGGAGCTGACCGCCGCCCGCCTCGACGACCTCGCCGCGGCGGTCCGGTCGTGAGCGCGCCGCTGCTGGTCGCCGAGGATCTGCACCGCTCGTACGGCCCCACCCGGGCGCTCGCCGGCGCCAGCCTGCGCGTCCACCCCGGCGAGGTGCTCGCCGTGATGGGCTCCTCGGGCTCCGGCAAGTCCACCCTCCTGCACTGCCTCGCCGGCATCGTCCGGCCCGACTCCGGCCGCGTGCTGCACGCCGGCCGCGACCTGGCCGCCCTCACCGACGCCGAGCGCAGCGCGCTGCGCCGGGAGGCGTTCGGCTTCGTCTTCCAGTTCGGCCAGCTCGTGCCGGAACTGACCTGCCTGGAGAACGTCGCGCTGCCGCTGCGGCTGGACCGGGTCGCCCGCCGCGAGGCGGAGCGCCGGGCCGCCGAGTGGCTGGACCGCCTGGAGGTCACCGAGGTGGCCGGGAAGCGGCCCGGCGAGGTCTCCGGCGGGCAGGGGCAGCGGGTCGCCGTCGCCCGGGCGCTGGTCACCCGCCCCCGGGTGGTCTTCGCCGACGAGCCGACCGGCGCGCTCGACTCGCTC
Organism: Micromonospora sp. URMC 106; assembly: GCF_051386395.1. Lineage (NCBI taxonomy): Bacteria > Bacillati > Actinomycetota > Actinomycetes > Micromonosporales > Micromonosporaceae > Micromonospora > Micromonospora sp. URMC 106. The sequence continues at coordinate 23,289 of NZ_JBPQTP010000096.1, read as the reverse complement.
AACGGCGAGCGGGTGATGCGGCTGCTCACCGGGGCGGCGCGGGAGACCGGCGCGGCGGTGGTGCTGGTGACCCACGAGGCGCGGGTCGCCGCGTACTCCGACCGGGAGGTGGTGGTGCGCGACGGCCGCACCCGCGACCTGGAGGTCGCGGCGTGACGCGCCTCCGCCACGGCGCGGCCGACCTGGCCCTGGGCGCCCGGATGGCGTTCACCGGTGGGCGGGACGGCTGGCTGCGCGCGGTGCTCACCGCGGTCGGCGTCGGCGTCGGGGTGGCGATGCTGCTGCTCGCCGCCGCGGTGCCCGGCGCGCTGGACGCCCGCGAGGCGCGCGGCGACGCCCGCGACGACCTGCGGATGGGCGAACCGATTCCGGCCGCCGCGAACACCCTGCTGCTCCGCCAGGCCGACACCGAGTTTCGCGGGCAGCCGGTGCGGGGCCGGGTGCTGCGACCCGAGGGGCCGGCCGCACCGGCGCCGCCGGGGGTGCCGGCGCTGCCCCGCGCGGGTGAGGTGGTGGTCTCCCCCGCGCTGCGCGACCTGCTCGACTCCGCCGACGGCGCGCTGTTCGCACCCCGACTGGGCGGGGCCCGGGTCACCGGGGTCATCGGCGACGAGGGCCTCGCCGGCCCGCGGGAGCTGGCCTTCTACCTGGGCAGCGACCGGCTGAGCGTGGCGGACGGCGCGACCCGGCTGGACGCGTTCGGTGGCGGGCTGCCCGGCGAGCCCTTCGGTCCGGTGCTGATGGTGCTGGTGGTCGTCATCTTCGTGGTCCTGCTGCTGCCGATCGCCGTCTTCCTCGGCGCGGCCGTGCGGTTCGGCGGCGAACGCCGCGACCGGCGGCTGGCCGCCCTGCGGCTGGTCGGCGCGGACGCGGCGATGGTCCGGCGGATCGCCGCCGGGGAGGCGGCCGCCGCCGCGCTGCTCGGCGTCGCGGTCGGCGGCGCGCTCTTCGCGCTCGGCCGGCAGGTGGTGCCGCTGGTCACCCTGATGGACCTCAGCGTGTACGCCGCCGACGTGCGCCCGCCGCTGCCGTTGGTCGCCGCCGTGGTGGTGGCGGTGCCGGCGCTCGCCGTGGTGGTGACCCTGGTGTCGATGCGCGCCGTGCTGGTCGAGCCGCTCGGGGTGAGCCGGCGCGCGACGCCGGTGCGCCGCCGGCTGGCGTGGCGGCTGCTGCTGCCGGCCGCCGGGCTCGGGCTGCTGCTGGCCGGCACCGCCGGCGTCGCTCCGCTGGGCGCCGAGCGGCAGACGGCGGCCGGCGCGGTGCTGCTGCTGGTCGGCGTGGTCACCGTGCTGCCCTGGCTGACCGACCTGCTGGTCCGCCGGCTGCGCGGCGGCCCGGTGCCGTGGCAGCTCGCGGTGCGCCGCATCCAGCTCGACAGCGCCGCCTCGGCGCGCCTGGTCAACGGCATCGCGGTCGCGGTGGCGGGCACCATCGGGCTGCAGATGCTCTTCGCCGGCGTTTCCGGCCAGTTCACCTTCGACACCGGGCAGGACACCTCCCGGGGCCAGGTGCAGGTGCAGTTCGCGGCCGGCGCGGAGGTCACCGCGGCGGTGGACCGGCTGGCCACCGCGCCCGGCGTGACCGGCAGCAACACCACCCTGCTGACCGTGGTCGCGGTCGCCGACAGCCTCGCCGACCTGCGGATCGGCGACTGCGCCGAGCTGGCCGAGTTCGCCCGGCTCGACCGGTGCGCCGACGGCGACGTCTTCCTGGTCCGGGACGCCACGGCCCCCCAGACGGGCATCCGGCCGGGCGTGACCGTCACGGTCCCGGACGTCGACGGGTCGACCTGGCGGGTCCCCCGCGACGCGCGGGAGGTGCCGATGCGCGCCGACCCCGCCGGCCACCGGCAGACCAGCGTGCTGGCCACCCCGGGTGCGGTCGGCGCCGCGCGGCTGGGCCCGCTGCGCGCGGACGCGTACCTGCGGCTCGCACCCGACCGGCCGGACGCGGTGGAGCACGTCCGCAACGTCGCCGCCGGGGCCGACCCGTTCGCCTCGGTCCTCACGCTGACCGAGACCAGGCAGGCGAACACATTCGTCAACATCAAGCGCGGCCTCTACATCGGCGCCGCGGTCACCCTGCTGCTGATCGGGGCCAGCATGCTGGTCGGCGTGCTGGAGCAGCTCCGGGAACGCCGCCGGCTGCTGGCGATGCTGGTCGCGGTGGGCACCCGGCGCAGCACGCTGAGCTGGTCGGTGCTGTGGCAGAGCGCCGTGCCGGTGGTGATCGGGCTCGTCCTGGCGGTGGCCTTCGGCCTGGGGCTGGGCGCGGTGCTGCTGCGCATGGTGCACGCGCCGGTCGCGGTCGCCTGGCCGGCGGTGGGCGTCTCCACCGGCCTCGGCGCGGCGGTGGTGCTGCTGGTCACCGGGCTCAGCCTGCCGGCGCTGTGGCGGCTGACCCGGCCGGACGGCATCCGCACCGAGTGAGGGGGCATCCGGTCGGCGGCGCGCCCGGCCGGCCGGGTGCGCCGCCCCGCCACGGTGACGGCCGCCCACCGGCGGCCCCGCGGCGACCGGCCCCGGCGTGCCCCGTGCCGACCGACCCGGTCAGCCGGCTGGGGGCGGCGGCTCGACGCGGGTGAGCAGCTCGGCGAGGTGCACGGCCCGCACGGCCGACCGGCGCCGGCGCAGCCCGGTGCGCAGTTGCCGCAGGCACCCGGGGTTGACGGCCACCACCAGGTCGACCCCGGCGGCCTCGATCTCGTCTAGCTTCGCGTCCAGGATCCGCCGCGACTCCCTGGGCCGCAGCAGGGAGTACGTGCCGGCGGCGCCGCAGCAGGCGGCCGCCGAGGGCAGCTCGACGTAGTCCGCGACCTGGCGCAGCAGCGCCCGCGGCTCGGCGAAGACGCCGAGGCCGTTGCGCAGGTGGCAGGAGTCCTGGAGGGCGACCCGGGCGCGCCGGCCGGCCACCCGCAGCTCGGTGCCGGCGGGCCGGGCGGCGAGCCAGGTGGACAGCTCGCGCACCCGGTCCCGGCCGAGCACGGAGGCGAGGTGCGCCGCGCAGCCCCCGGAGGTGGTGACGATCGTGCCGGGCAGGTCCTCGCCAAGGCGTTCGGCCAGCCGCTCGCCGCCGGCCAGGTCCCCGTTGTGCGCGTGCAGCGCCCCGCAGCAGCCCTGCGCGGTGGGGACCGCCAGCGCCGGGTCGAGGGCCCGCGCGGCCCGGCTGACCGCCGGGAACAGTCCCCGCTCGACACAGCCCAGCATGAGCTGAGCGCCGGACCGGCCGGCGGCGTCGGGATCGCCGGCGGCCGGCGAGGCCGCGGCCGGAGCGGGCGCGCCAGGGGGCGGCGCGGCCGGCGCAGCGTTCCGCGCGGGTGGGGGCGGGGTGGCGGCCGGGCCGTGGGCGGCGCGGCGCACCAGGCCGAGCAGCCGCAGCAGCCACCGCTGCTCGACCAGCACCATCAGCGCCCGGGCCACCAGGGGCCGCCGGCGGCCGCGCCACTGGTGGACCCGCCACTGCTCCAGCAGGCTGCCGTACTCCACCCCGGCGGGGCAGACCGGCTCGCAGGCGCGGCAACCCAGGCAGAACGAGGACTGCTCGGCGAGCGTGTCGTCGTCCGGGGGAAGGGTGCCGTCCTGCAACGCCCGCATCAGCGTGATCCGGCCCCGCGGCGAGGACGCCTCGTCGCCGGTCATCGCGTACGTGGGGCAGGCCGGCAGGCAGAAGCCGCAGGAGATGCAGCGGGACAACTGCTCGGGGTCGAACACATCGCCGGTCACGAGCCCAGCTTTCCGGGGTTGAGGATGCCCGCCGGGTCGAAGGCGGTCTTGATCCGGCGCAGCAGGGCGAGCTGGTCGTCGCCGAGGCGGGCGGCGAGGAACGGCAGCTTGGCCGCCCCCACCCCGTGTTCGCCGGTGATGGTGCCGCCGAGGTCGAGAGCGGCGGCGAAGACGTCGGCGAAGGCCGCCTCGGCCCGGCGTACCGCGTCGTGGTCCTCGGCGGAGTCGAGGACGCAGGTGGGATGCAGGTTGCCGTCCCCGGCGTGGCCGAAGGTGGCGATGGCGACGCCGTGCCGGTCGGCGATCGCGTCGATCCGGTCGACCATCTCGGCGATCCTCGGCCGGGGCACGGTCGCGTCCTCCAGGATCGTCACCCCGCCCCGGCGGGACAGCGCCGGCAGCGCGCAGCGGCGCGCGGCCAGCAGCGCCTCGGCCTGGGCGACCTCGCGGGCGGTGGTGACCTCGACCGCGCCGGCGTCGACACAGGCCGCGCCGATGCGGTCCAGGTGGGTGGCGACCAGGTCCGGCGGGCCGTCGTCGCCGAAGAGCAGCAGCGCCCCGGCGTCGGCGCGCAGCCCCAGGTGCGCGAAGTCCTCCACCGCCCGGATGCAGGCCCGGTCGAGGAACTCCAGGGTCGCCGGGACCACGCCGGCCCGGATCACCCGGGCGACGGCCTCCCCCGCCTCGGCGAGCGTCGGGAAGTACGCCACCCCGGTGTTGCTCGACGCCGGGGCGGGCAGCAGCGCCACCGTCGCCTCGGTGAGCACGGCGAGCGTGCCCTCGGAGCCGGTGAGCAGGCGGGTCAGGTCGTAGCCGGCGACGTCCTTCCACAGCCGGCCGCCGGTGCGGATCACCTCGCCGGTGGGCAGCACCGCCTCCAGGCCCAGCACGTAGTTGCGGGTCACCCCGTACTTCAGCCCGCGCAGCCCGCCGGCGCAGGTGGCGATGGTGCCGCCGACGGTGGCGACGGTCCGGCTGCCCGGGTCGGGCGCCCAGAGCAGCCCCCGCGCGGCGGCGGCGTCGGCCAGCGCGGCGCTGGTCACGCCGGGCTGCACCCGGGCCAGCAGCTCGTCGGCGCTGACCTCCAGGACGGCGTTGAGCCGGGTCAGCACCAGCACGATCCCGCCGCGCAGCGGCACCGTCGCCGCGCAGAGGTTCGAGCCCGCGCCGCGCGGCACCACCGGCACCCGGTGCCGGGTGGCCAGGGCCAGCACGGCGGCCACCTCGGCGGTGTCGGCCGGGAAGACCACCGCGTCGGGCCGGTGCGAGAAGAGCGGGGTGGCGTCCCGCGCGTACGCCACCAGGTCGCCGGCCGCGTCGTGCACGTGTGACGGGCCGACGATGCCGCGCAGCTCGGCGAGGACGGTCGCGGACAGCGCCATGCCGACCCTTTCCGGCGCCCCGGTCGCGCCCGTAGATTTCTTCCGGCTGCCGGCCTGATGTTCGGCGACAGTTTTCAACGGATCATAGAGAGCCGGGCCGGTCAGGTGAAGACGCCGCCGTGGTGTCCTGGTCGCCGTACGTCCGGTGCGGCTCGGGGCGCCGACGCCGCGGATCCGGCTCGGCGCCGGTCAGCCGGTGCTCGACGGGCCGGCCAGTTGATCGCCGAGAGGGCTGCGGCGGTACAGCACGTGCCGCCCGTCGCGGGCGCGGGTGATCAGGCCCGTGGCGTGGAGCACCCGCAGGTGCTGCGACACGGCGCTGGGCGTGACGGTGAGCCGGCGGGCGATCTCCACCGTCGGCAGCGGCTCGTCGAGGAGGCCGAGCAGGCGCGTTCTGGGCGCGCCGAGAAGCGACGTCAGAGCGGTCGGGTCGACGCTCGGCGGCGGGGCCCAGAGCGTCGCCACCCCACGGCAGGGGTACGCCAGCAACGGTGGCTCATCGGCGCTGACCGGCGGGGCGGGCTTGTGGGAGAACACCGACGGCACCAGCAGCAGCCCTCGACCGGAGGCCGCGACGCGGTGCCTGCCGATCATCTTGTCGATGTGCAGCACGCCCTCGTGCCATCGCAGGTTGGGGTGCATGTCGGCGAAGAGCAGGCGCGCGCCTCCCACGGCCAGTTGCCGGGCGCGGTAGGTCATGTCCGCTTCCAGCACGAGTCGCAGCTGCGGCCAGGACGGCTCGATCGCCGCGCCCCAGTAGCGCTGGAGGTGGTCACAGATGGCGTCGCGGAGCGCGAGGACAGGAGCATCGTCGTCCGCGGTGACCGCCCGCAGGACGTCCGGAAGCCGGCCACGGGCGTACGCGGCCAGCACGTCGCGGCGGACCACGTCCGCGGGCGTCCGGCGTACGGTCGTCAACTCCTCCTCGAAGGTCGCGGCGAACCTCGTCGGCCTCGGCGTCAGGAAGTCCGGGAGGGCGCGGTCCGGCCCGACCAGGGACATCAGCAGGTTGGCGTCGAGCGCGTCGAGTCTGCCGAGCACCGACCTGCGCCACGGCAGGTGCAGCGCGGACAAGCCGGGCTCGCGCAGCACCCGGAGGCTGAGCACGGTCTCGTGGACCGGCGAGATCGCGAACCGGGTGTCCGCGAGATCCTCGACGTCGAGCACAAAGCTGATCATTAAGCCGTACGCTACATCGTTTGGCGGCCATCGGGGCGTGCCGTGGACTTCCAGGCATGACACCCCGCATCGACATGACGGACCAGGCCCGGCCGGCGGCGCATGGCGATCGGCGCGGGCGCGGCATGAGCCGCCGGCTGATCCTGCTGCTGGCCCTCACGTGCGGGGTCGCCGTCGGCAACGTCTACTTCCCGCAGACGATCACCCCGTTGCTCGCCTCCGGCCTGCACGTCGACCCCGACTCGGCCGCGCTGGTGGTGACGGCGACGCAGTTCGGCTACGCCGCCGGGATCTTCCTGCTCGTGCCGCTCGGCGACCGGCTCCCGCACCGGCCGTTGCTCGTGGCCCTGCTCGGTCTCACCGGGTCGGGACTGCTCGCGGCGAGCCTCGCGCCCTCGCTGCCGCCGCTCGTCGGCGCGAGCGCCCTCGTCGGGGTCACCACCGTGGTGGCGCCGGTCATCGGCCCGATGGCGGCCGGCCTCGTGGCCGACGACCGGCGTGGCGTGGTCAGCGGCACGCTGTTGAGCGGCTCGATCGGGGGCATGCTGCTGTCCCGCACGGCCGCCGGCACCATCGGCGAGTGGCTGGGCTGGCGGGGCCCCTACCTGGTGGCCGCAGCGGTCGTGCTGCTCATCGCGGTGGTCATGGCCCGCGTGCTGCCGACGACGCGCCCGCCGTCCCGGCACGGGTATCCGGCGCTGCTGGCCGAGTCGCTGCGCCTGCTGCGCACCGAGTCCGACCTACGCCGCTCCTGCCTCTACCAGGCGACGGTCTTCGCCGGCTTCTCGGCCGTCTGGACCGGCGTGGCGCTGCTGCTGACCGGTCCGGCGTACGGCCTGGGCGCACCCGCGGTCGGGGTGCTCGCGCTGGTGAACGCGGGGACGATGCTCTGCACGCCGGTCGCGGGGCGCCAGGTGGACCGTCGCGGGCCCGACGCGGTCAACCTGATCTGCGTGCGCGTGGTCATCGTCTCGGCCGTCGTCCTCGCGATCGGCGGCCTCGGCGGGGCGCTGGGCATGGCGGCCCTCGTGCTGGGCACGTTGTTGCTCGATGTCGGGATGCAGTCCGGCATGGTCGCGAACCAGGTGCGGATCTACGCCCTGCGCCCCGAGGTCCGCAGCAGACTCAACACCGCATACATGACGTGTGCGTACCTCGGGGGCGGTGTGGGTTCCTGGCTCGGGGCCCGGACCCACACCTACCTCGGGTGGCCGGGCGTGTGCGCCTTCCTGGCGTTGCTCGCCGCGGTGGCTCTCGCCCACCAACTGACGTCGGCCCGTCCGGGCACGGCCGCCGCCTCGCGGCTCGACCGGGGCGCCGCCGGCCGCCCGGCTGTCAGCGCGGCGGCAGGTGCTCGCGCAGCGCGGCGAACTCGGCCACGGTGAGGAAGGACGGGTTGGCCGCCTGCGGCTGCCGCAGGACCTCCGCGCCCGCCAGCCGGGCGTCGGCGCGGAACCGCTCCCGCCGGATCCGGTGCTCCTCGTCCAGCACCGTCAGGTCCAGCGGCACCGTCCAGGCCCCGCCCGGCTCGCCGGGCACGGCGGGCGCGGCCACCCGTCCCACGCCCCAGACGCCGTAGGCGAGCCGGCCGCGACTGCCGCTGGCCCAGAGGACCACCGGCTGACCGGCCCGCATCAGGCGGGCCCGGTAACCCGGGCGTACGCACCAGCTCGTCACCCGGGGATCGCGGGCGAAGCGGGCGGCCAGGTCGGTCCGGTCGGCGTTGCCCTTGACCAGCCACGCGCCGAGGTCGTCGAGGCGCACCAGCCGGTCGGTCATCCCGCCATCCTCGCGCGGATCCCCGCCGGCCGCCGGGCGGGGCGACCGGCGGGGACCGCAACCGGCCGGCGGGGACCAGAACCGGCCGGCGGGGACCGGACCGGCGTCAGGCGACGTGGCGCAGGTAGCCCACGAGTGACGCGTCCAGCACCTCGCGGCCCGGGCGCGCCCACACCTCGGCGGAGAAGACCTCCACCTCGACCGGCCCGGTGTAGCCGGCCGCGTCGACGGCCTCCCGCAGCCGGCGCAGCTCGATGCAGCCGTCACCGGGCAGCGCCCGGCCGAGCAGCGCCCCCTCGGGCAGGGGGGTCACCCAGTCACAGACCTGGAAGGCGGCGATCCGCGTCCCGGCCCGGGCGATCTGCGCGTACACGGCGTCGTCCCACCACACGTGGTACGCGTCGACGACGACGCCGACCACGCCCGGGTCGAACCGTTCGGCGATGTCGAGCGCCTGGCCGAGGGTGGCCACCACGCAGCGGTCGGCGCAGAACATCGGGTGCAGCGGCTCGATCGCCAGGGTCACCCCGGCCGCCGCGGCGTGCGGGGCCAGCTCGGCGACGGCGTCGGCGACCCGGCGGCGGGCGCCCTCGACGTCCCGGCTGCCGGGCGGCAGCCCGCCGGAGACCAGCACCAGCACCGGGGCGCCGAGGGTGGCGGCCTCCTCGACGGCACGGAGGTTGTCGTCCCGCCAGTCGTCGGCGGTGAAGAACCCGCCCCGGCACAGCGAGGTGACGGCGAGGCCGGCGTCGCGGACGAGCTTGGCGGCGCGGGCCAGCCCGTACCCGGCCACCGGCTCCCGCCACAGCCCGATGCCGGGCACGCCGGCGGCGACGCAGCCGGCGACCACCTCGGGCAGCGGCCAGTGCTGCGCGGTGGCCTGGTTGAACGAGAACCGCCGCAGGGCGTCGGCGTCCCCGCCCGGCGGGACCGTGGACGGCCCGGTGCCCGCGCTCACCGGGTCACCCCGGCGACGGTGAAGTAGGCCCGCGCGCGGGCGGCGGCCAGCTCGGCGTCGGGCAGCAGCCCGGCGGCGTCGGCGAGGGTGAGCAGGGTCGCCAGGTGCGCCGCCGAGCGACCGGACTGCGCCCCGCCGACCATCGTGAAGTGGTCCTGGTGCCCGGCCAGCCAGGCCAGGAAGACGATGCCCGTCTTGTAGTGCCAGGTGGGCGCGGCGAAGAGGTGCCGGGCCAGCGGCACGGTCGGCGCGAGGATCGCGTCGTACGCCGCCAACTCGCCCCGGTCGAGCGCGGCCAGCGCGGCGGCGGCGGCCGGCGCGATCGCGGCGAACACCCCGAGCAGCGCGTCGGAGTGGCCGGCCTCGTCGCCCCGGATCAGCTCCGGGTAGTGGAAGTCGTCGCCGGTGTAGAGGCGCACGCCCGGGGGCAGGCGACGGCGCAGCGCCACCTCGCGGTCGGCGTCGAGCAGCGACACCTTGATTCCGTCCACCCGGCCGTCGTGGGCCTTGACCAGTTCGACGACGGTGTCGGCGGCGAGGTCCAGGTCGGCCGAGCCCCAGTAGCCGGCCAGCGCCGGGTCGAACATCGGGCCGAGCCAGTGCAGCACCACCGGCTGGTCGGCGGCGGCCAGCAGCTCCGCGTACACCCGCAGGTAGTCCTCCGGGCCGCAGGCCGCGGCGGCCAGGTGACGGCTGCACATCAGCACCGGCCGGGCGCCGGCGGCCTGCACGTCGTCGAGCTGCTCACGGTAGGCCCGGACGACCTCGGCCAGGGTGGCCGGGCCGGGCGGGAGCTGGTCGGTGTTGACCCCGGCGACGATCCGGCCGCCGGCCGCGCGGGCCTCGGCGGCGCTGCGCCGGACCAGTTCCCTGGTCGCCCGGTGGTCCAGCCCCATGCCGCGCTGCGCGGTGTCCATGGCCTCGGCCACCCCGAAGCCGTAGGACCACAGGTGGTGCCGGAAGGCCAGGGTGCGGTCCCAGTCGAGCGCCGCCGGGGCGCCCGGGGTGTTCTCGGCCGTCGGGTCGGCCACCACGTGCGCGGCGGCGTACGCGATCCGGCTGGTCGGCGGCCCGGCGGGGCGCGGGAAGCCGGCGCCCCCGGTCAGCCGGTGCCGCCGACCGCCGGGCAGCACCACCTCCGCCCCGGCCACCGCGCCGCCGTCCGCTCGCGGGCCCGGCCCGTCGCCGGCGCTCACAGCTCCAGCTCCGGGATGTCGAGGCGGGCGCCCTCGCGGGCCGAGCGCAGGCCCAGCTCGGCGAGCTGCACGCCGCGCGCGCCGGCCAGGAAGTCCCACGGGAACGGCTCGTCGGCGACGACGTGCCGCAGGAACGCCTCCCACTGCACCTTGAAGCCGTTGTCGAACTCCTCGTTGTCGGGCACCTCGGTCCACTGTGCCCGGAAGTCCTCGGTGACCGGCAGGTCCGGGTTCCACACCGGCTTCGGGGTGACCGCGCGGTGCTGCACCCGGCAGCGGCGCAGCCCGGCGACGGCGCTGCCCTCGGTGCCGTCGACCTGGAACTCGACCAGCTCGTCCCGGTGCACCCGCACGCACCAGGAGGAGTTGAGCTGGGCCACCACGCCGCCGTCGAGTTCGAAGACGCCGTACGCGGCGTCGTCGGCGGTCGCCGGGTACGCCCGGCCCGCCTCGTCCACCCGCTGCGGCACGTGGGTGGCGGTGACGCAGGAGACCGTCCGCACCCGGCCGAAGAGTTCCTCCAGCACGTAGTGCCAGTGCGGGAACATGTCCACGACGATGCCGCCGCCGTCCTCGGCCCGGTAGTTCCAGGACGGACGCTGGGCGGGCTGCCAGTCGCCCTCGAAGACCCAGTAGCCGAACTCGCCGCGTACCGACAGGATCCGGCCGAAGAAGCCGCCGTCGATCAGCCGCTTGAGCTTGCGCAGCCCGGGCAGGAAGAGCTTGTCCTGCACCACCCCGGTCCTCACCCCCGCCGCGCGGGCCGCGCGGGCCAGGTCGAGCGCGCCGGCGGTGTCCTCGGCCAGCGGCTTCTCCGTGTAGACGTGCTTGCCGGCCTCGAGCGCCCGGCGGATCGCCTTCTCCCGCTGCTGGGTGACCTGGGCGTCGAAGTAGACCTCGACGTCGTCGCGGGCCAGCGCGGCGGTCAGGTCGGTGGTCCAGTCGGTCAGGCCGTGCCGCTCGGCGATGTCGCGGAGCTTGGTCTCGCTCCGCCCGACCAGGACGGGCTCGGGCCAGACGGTCGTGCCGTCGGCCAGGGGCACGCCGCCCTGCTCGCGGATCGCGAGCAGGGAGCGCACCAGGTGTTGGCGGTATCCCATCCGGCCGGTGACGCCGTTGACGATGATGCCGATCGACCTGCGGGTCATGGTGTTCCTTCCCCCTGCGCGGGTGCTTGCGACCTGGACGGCGGCGGGCGGCGGGCCCTGCTCCACGCCCGCCGCCGTCGCCCGGGGGCCGGGCCGGTCGGCGGGTCAGGCAAACGCTTTCCTGGGCAGCGTAGGGAACCTCCGCCGGGTCGGGCAAGGGCTTTCCCCGCCGCGTTTCCGGTCGCCCGTCCCGGCCGGCTCGAACGAGGCCGGACGGTGCGGCGGGAAAGGCCTTTCTCTGCGGTACGGTGACGGGTGGCCGGCATGCCGGGGCGCGGCCGTCGAGAGCGACCGAGGGGGGCGGCAGTGGCGACCCTGTCCGACGTGGCCCGGCGGGCGGGGGTCTCGCCCGCGACCGCCTCACGGGTGATCAACGGCAGCAGCAAGCCCGTCACCGACGAGCTGCGCGAGCGGGTGCTCCGGGCCGTCGCCGACCTGCAGTACGTGCCGAACGCGCACGCCCAACTGCTGGCCCGCTCGCACCGCACGGCGGTGGGCGTGATCGTGCACGACGTCTCCGACCCGTACTTCGCCGAGATCACCCGGGGGCTGCAACGGGTCGCCACCGACCAGGGGCGGCTGCTGATGATCTGCAACAGCTACCGCGACCCGGAGCGCGAGCTGGAGTACGTCGAACTGCTCCGCGGCCAGCAGGTCGCCGCGATCATCCTGGCCGGCTCGGGCTACCACGACGCCACGTTCACCCGCCTGCTCAACGACAAGCTCGCCGCGTACGAGGCGACCGGCGGGCGGGTGGCCGTCATCGGCCGGCACGAGCACTCCGGCGACGCGGTGATGCCCGACAACCGCGCCGGCGGCCGGCTGATCGGCGCGGAGCTGTGCGAGCTGGGCCACCGGGCGATCGGGGTGGTGGCCGGGCCGGCGGTGCTCACCACCACCACCGACCGGCTCGCCGGGCTGCGGGAGGCCCTCGCCGCGCACGGGCGCGGCCTGCCCGAGCACCGCGTCCGCCACGCCGAGTTCGACCGCGACGGCGGCGCCGCCGCCACCGCCGCCCTGCTCGACGCCGACCCGGAGCTGACCGCCGTGGTCGCGCTCAACGACTCGATGGCCATCGGCGCGCTCGCGACGCTGCGCGCCCGCTCGGTGGCCGTGCCGGGGCAGGTGTCGGTCGTCGGCTTCGACGACATGCCGATCGCCCGGGACGTGACCCCCGCGCTGACCACGGTCCGACTGCCCCTGGTCGAGATGGGTGCCCGCGCCATGTCGCTGGCCCTCGACCCCGCAGCGGCCACGCCCCGCGTCGAGGTGCTCCCCGCCGAGGTGGTGCGCCGCGACAGCGCCGGCCCGGCGCCCGAGGTCATCCCGGGCCGCCCCCGGTCGGCCGGAACCGCCGCGCCAGCCGGCTCCCGGCCGCCGCGAGCCAGCGACCGGGCTCGGCCATCGCGGCCGGCCGCCCACCCGCCAGCGCCGTGAGGTCCTCCGCCGCCACCACGGGGGGCGGCGGAGGCGCGGCGACCTGCCCGGCCACGAGGTGGACCGGGACGCCGGCGTCCCGGGCGGCGGCCAGCACGTGCCCGACGATCTTGCCCCGGGTGGACTGTCCGTCGAACCTGCCCTCGCCGGTCAGCACCAGGTCGGCGTCGGCGAGCGCGGCCGGCAGGCCGGCCACCTCGGCGATCGTGGCGGCGCCGGCGACCAGGGCGGCGCCCCAGGCGGCGGCGAGCCCGTAGCCGGTGCCCCCGGCCGCCCCGGCGCCGGGCTGGTCGGGCCGGCCGCCGAGCAACTCGGCCAGCCGGCGCAGCCCCTCCTCCAGCCGGTCGACGTCGCCGGCCGAGGCGCCCTTCTGCGGCGCGAACTGGCGGGCGGCCCCGTCCGGCCCCAGCAGCGGCGCGGTCACGTCGACCAGGCAGGCCACCCCGCCGGGCGGGGGCGGCGGCAGCCCGGCGAGATCCACCGAGGCCAGCCGGGACAGGGGGCCGCCGCCGGGCGGCAGGTCCCGGCCCTGGGCGTCCCGCAGGCGTACGCCCAGGGCCCGCAACGCCCCGGTGCCCCCGTCGGTGCTCGCGGAGCCGCCGAGGGCGACCAGCAGGCGGCGGGTGCCCGGGTCGGCCAGCGCGGCGGCCACCAGCTCGCCCGTGCCGTGGGTGCTCGCGCCGAGGGCGTTCGGCCGGGCCGCCAGCGGCAGGCCGCTGGCGGCGGCGAGTTCGACGACGGCCGTGCCGTCGGGCAGCAGCAGCCACCCCGCGCGGACCGGGCGGCCGTCCGGCCCGGTGACCCGCGCCGGCTGCCAGCGGGCCCCCGGATGCGCCTCGGCGAGCACGTCGGAGGTCCCCTCGCCCCCGTCCGCCAGCGGCAGGAGCCGGACCTCGTCGTCGGGTCGCTCCCGGCGCCAGCCGTCGGCGACGGCCGCCGCGGCGTCCCGCGCCGGGACGCTGCCCTTGAACGAGTCGGGGGCCACGACCACCCGCATCCGCACCGCCCCTCCCCCGCCGCGGCACGCTCGTCCGCGGCTGGCGCGCTCCCCGCGCGCCACACCGCCGGGAAAGCGCTTGCCCGCGCAGTGTAGGGAGCCCGGCCACCCGTCGGCAACGCCCCCGCGGCGACCCGGTTCGCCGAGAGCCCGCGCCGGCACCGCCGCCGAGCCTGCCGGCGCCGGCAGGCTCGGTCAGATGATGTAGTGGGTCCAGTAGGCGAGCCAGATGACGAACAGGGCGCCCTGGAGGAGGGCGAGGGCGGCGGTCAGCCAGGCGTCGGCGGTGGCGTGCCGGGCCCAGCGGGCCAGCACCAGGCCCACCGGGAACACCGCGAGCAGGTAGCGCAGCAGGCTCTTGTAGACGGGCGGGCCCATGGACAGCGGCACCAGGACCATGATCAGCCCGTACACGAGGTAGGGCAGCCCGAGGTGGCGGACGCCCGCGACCAGGACCACCAGCACCACCACGGCGAACCAGACCCGCAGGGCGTCGCGCGGCGGGGTGCCGGTCAGGCCGTGCCACAGCACCCCCAGCGGGTTCTGCACCGAGATCCCCCAGCCCTTCTCCTGGGCGTGCTTGTAGGCGAACCAGTCGCCGCTCTGCCACCGGCAGAACGCCATGAAGGTGAGCCAGCCGGCCGGCACCAGCACCAGCGGCCACCCGACGCGGACGTACCCCCACAGCGCGCGCGGGCCCAGCCGGTAGCCGTGCTGCCGCAGCAGCACCAGGGCCAGCGGGAGCACGACGAAGAACCCGACCGAGCGGCTGAGCGCGAGGAAGAAGCCCACGATGCCGACCAGGAGCCAGCGCCGCCGCTCGGCGTAGTGGAAGGCGGCGAGCGCGAGGCAGAGGAAGAGCGACTCGGTCAGCGCCGCCTGGAACAGGAACGCGGTCGGCAGCAGTACGAGGTAGCGGACGAACCGGCGGGCCGACGCGTCGTCGCCGAGCAGCCGCTCGCCCAGCCGGTGCGCGTAGAAGAGCATCAGCAGGAACGCGACGTTGGCGACGAGCAGCAGCGCCAGCGCGGTGTCCCCGCCCAGCAGCGGGGCCAGCGGCCGGGCCAGGAACGGGTACAGCAGCGGGAAGCCGAAGTCCCGCCACGGTTCGTCGAGGGGCACCCGGGTCAGGTGGTCGTAGAGGAACGAGTCCCACGCGAACCAGAGCTGGACCGCGCGGTGCCCGGAGATCGCGCGCTGCTGCTCGCGCATCGTCGTCTCGTCCGGCGGCGGCGCCCACGGCACCTCGTCGAAGGCGCTCAACGCGACCACCCCGACCCCGCTGAGCACGACCTTCGTGCCGACGAAGACGCCCGCCACGAACAGCCAGGGTGCCGGCACCCGGTCGGCGGCCCGCCGCCACCTGTCCATCGCCACGTCTCCCGCCCCGGCCGCCCGAACGGTGCCACATCCCCGTTCCGGGGCGGTTGACACGTCCGCGCCACGGGCAGGGCGCAGGCCCGCCCTTCCGGCCCGCGTCCGCGGCCCGTCACCGGGCGTCCGGACGCGGACGCGGATCCGGGTGAGATCCGGCCGAGGCCGGGTAAGCGGGCCGCCTCCGGCAGGCGGAAGCAGGGAGCGGCACGGCATGGGCGAAGAGCGCGGCACGGTGGTCATCGGTGCGGGGCCGGCAGGTCTGACGGCGGCGTACGAGCTGCTCCGGCGGGGGGCTCCGGTCCGGGTCTTCGAGTCCGACGACGTGGTGGGCGGGATCAGCCGCACCGTCGAGCGGGACGGGTGGCGCTTCGACATCGGCGGGCACCGGTTCTTCACCAAGGTGGCCCGGGTGGAGGAGTTCTGGCACGAGATCCTGCCCGACGAGGACTTCCTGCTGCGGCCCCGGATGAGCCGGATCTACTACCGGGGCGCGCTGTTCGACTACCCGTTGAGCGCGGCGAACGCCCTGCGCAACCTCGGGCTCCGGGAGGCGGCGCTCTGCATGGGCTCGTACGCCCGCGCCCGGCTGCGCCCGCCGAAGGACCAGTCGCACTTCGAGGGCTGGGTCTCCGCCCGGTTCGGCTGGCGGCTGTACTCGATGTTCTTCAAGACGTACACGGAGAAGGTCTGGGGCATGCCGGCCGACCGGTTGCAGGCCGACTGGGCCGCGCAGCGGATCAAGAACCTGTCGCTGGCCAAGGCGGTCCGCAACGCCGTGCTGCCCCGGCGCAACCGCAAGGACGTGACCAGCCTGATCGAGGAGTTCCAGTACCCGAAGCTCGGCCCGGGCATGATGTGGGAACGCTGCGCCGAGGAGGTCCGCCGGCGCGGCGGCCGGGTGGAGACCGGCAGTTGGGTGACCGCCGTGCACCGCGACCCGGAGCACCGCCGGGCGGTCGCGGTCACCGTCAACGGCGCGGCCGGGCAGCGCACCGAGCCGGCGGAGCACGTCGTCTCCTCGATGCCGATCTCCGAGCTGGTGGCCGCCCTGCGTCCGGCCGCCCCGCCGGAGGTGCTGGCCGCCGCGGCCGACCTGCGGTACCGGGACTTCCTGACCGTCGCGCTGGTGGTGCCGGAGGAGTTCTCGTTCCCGGACAACTGGATCTACGTGCACGACCCGGCGGTGAAGGTCGGCCGGATCCAGAACTTCGGCTCGTGGTCACCGCACCTGGTCAAGGACGGCCGCACCTGCCTCGGCCTGGAGTACTTCGTCTTCGAGGACGACGAGACCTGGCGTACGCCGGACGCCGAGCTGGTCGCCGCCGCGACGGCGGAGCTGGAGCGGCTCGGCCTGGTGCGGCCGGGCGTCGTCGAGGCCGGGTACGTGGTGCGGATGCCGAAGGCCTACCCGGTCTACGACGAGCGCTACCAGCGCAACGTCGACGTGATCCGGGACTGGCTGGCGCGCGAGGTGCCGAACGTGCACCCGGTCGGCCGCAACGGGATGCACCGCTACAACAACCAGGACCACTCGATGCTGACGGCCATGCTGACCGCCGAGAACATCGCCTGCGGCACCCACCACGACGTCTGGTCGGTCAACGTGGAGCAGGACTACCACGAGGAGTCGAGCCACGACGGGGACGGCCACCGGGGCACCGGCCGGGACGCCCCCATCGTGCCGGCCCGGCCCACCGCCCCGGCCGGCACGACGCTGGACGGTGCCGCCCGGCCCGAGCGGCCGGCGCAGGTACGCCTCGGCTGAGCCCGCCCGGCGCGCGGGCGGCGTGCGGTCCGGGCGGTCGCCGGGTCGGCACACGACTTGCTGCCGCACGGCGCCGCTCCTAGGATCCGCCGGATGCGGATCCGCGAGTTCGACGAACCCGACTGGGCCCAGGTGTGGCCGATCGTCGAGGAGGTGGTCCGGGCGCGGGAGACCTTCGTCTACGACCCGGAGATGACCGCCGAGCAGGCGTACGGCATGTGGGTGGAGGCCGCGCCCGGCCTGACCGTGGTGGCGGTCGACGGCGACCGGGTGCTGGGCACCGCCAAGATGGGCACCAACCGCCCCGGGCCGGGGTCGCACGTGGCGACCGCGAGCTTCATGGTGGCCCGCGAGGCGCGCGGCCGGGGCGTGGGCACCGCGCTGTGCCGCTACGCGCTCGACTGGGCCCGTGCGCGGGGGTACGCGGGCATGCAGTTCAACGCGGTGGTCGAGTCGAACGCCTCGGCGGTCGAGCTGTACCGGCGGGAGGGCTTCGCGGTGGTCGGCACGGTGCCCGGCGCGTTCGCGCACCCCACCCTGGGGCGGGTGGGCCTGCACGTGATGTACCAGGAGTTCTGACCGGCCGCCGCCCTGTCCGGGCGGCGGCCGGCCCGTCGGTCAGGCGACGGCCGCGGCGCTCGCCTCGGCGCGCAGGTCCTCCTCGGAGGCGCCGCGCCGCCAGTAGCCGGAGAACGTGACGTGCCGCCGGTCCAGGCCGCGCTCGGCGACGAGGTGCCGCCGGACCGCCCGTACCATCGACGACTCGCCCGCGACCCAGGCGTACGGGGTGCCGGCCGGCAGCCGGGCGGCGCGGACCGCGTCCGCCAGCAGGGTGCTGCCGGGGGCGGTGCCGCCCCGCACGATCCAGCGCACCTCGGCCCGCGCGTCGGTGGGCAGCTCCTGGATGTCCGCCGCGTCGGGCACCTCGACGAAGGCCAGGACCCGGGCGTCGGCGGGCAGCCAGGCCAGGATCCCGGCGGCGGCGGGCAGCGCGGTCTCGTCGGCGACCAGCAGCACCGAGTCGGTGCCGGCCGGCTGCCGGAAGCAGACGCTGCGGTTGTCGTGCACGGCCGGGCCGAGCAGCACCACCCGGTCCCCGGGCAGGGCGTGCCGGGCCCAGCGGGAGGCGGGACCGGTGTCGCCGTGGCTGACGAAGTCGATGTCCACCTCGGCCACCTCGGGGCGCTGCTCCCGGATGGTGTAGGAGCGCATCACCGCGCGCACCTCCGCCGGCATGGCCCGGTACGCGCCGAACCAGTCCTCCCCCGCCCGGTCCGGGAGCACCGGCTCGGGCTGGCCGGGGTGCGGCAGGAACAGGGAGACGCTCTGGTCCCGGCCACCGCCGGCGAAGTCCGCCAGCTCCGGCCCGCCGAGGGTGACCCGGATCAGGGAGGCCCCGATCCGCCGGGCGCCGACGACCTGCGCGGCGTAGAAGCGGTACTGGAGGGCGACCGCGGTGGTCATGCGGTGACCTTCTTCGCGTTGCGGATGGCGGTGGCCAGGTTCTCCAGCAGCGGCGCGGCGCCCGCGTACGAGAAGCGGGGCACCGCGTCCCACGGGGTGATCTGGTTGGCCTTGACCGCCGGGAGCTGCTGCCAGGTCGGCTTGGCGGCCAGATCCTTGGGCTGCAGGGCGGTGTTGCGGTTGTCCAGCAGGAGCAGGTCGGCCGGGAACTTGCCCGCGTTCTCCCAGCTCAGCGCCTCGAAGTAGTCGCCGGCCTCCAGCTTGGTGGGGACGACGATGTCGACGCCCAGCTCGGCGAAGTACATCAGGTCGGTGCTGACCTTGGGGTTGGAGGCGTAGAACAGGTCGGGGCTGCCGGAGCAGGCGAGGACCTTGATGCCCGGGTTCGCCTTGACCGCCTGGCGGACCGACTCGGCGGCGGCCTCGAAGCGGGCCTTGGCGTCGGTGACCTTCTTGGCGGACAGGTCGGCGCCGAGGGACTCGGCGAGCTGCGCGTACCGCTCGATGGGCTTGGTCATCGGCACCCGGGCGGTGGTGATCGCGACGCTGGGGGCGAGCGGGAGGATCTTGTCCTTGCTCTCGTCCGGCACGTACCACAGGGCCCCCGGGTCGTACATGTGGGTGACCAGCAGCTCCGGCCGCAGGGCCGCGTACTTCTCCAGGCTGAACTCGCCCCAGACGTTGCCGAGGATCTGCACGGACTCCACGTTCAGGTCACCGGCCTGCGGATCCTTGCTGCCGTCGGCCCGCTTCGTCTCGCCGAACACCCCGACGATCTGCTTGTCGAGCCCGAAGTCGACCAGCGCGGCGGCGACCCCGGTGAAGGCGACCACCCGGGTCGGGCGGTTCGCGGCGCTCACCTTCTCGTTGCGGTCGTCGGTGAACGACCAGGGCCCACCGGAGTTCTGGGCGGCGGGGGCGGCGGAGTCGTCGTCCCGGCCGCAGCCGGCGAGCAGGGCGGCCAGGGTGGCGGCGCCACCGGCGGCGAGCAGGCCCCGGCGGGAGAGTCGGCGGGCGGACACGGGATGCGGCATGACGGTGTCTTTCGATCAGGGTCGGGCGAATGACCATGGACAGCGGGGTTAGGTTAACCTAACCTAAATCGCTGTCAAGCCCAGCCCGGAATTCCGCACCACATCGGAGCCCACACTGTCCGCCACCCTCTCCTCACGCGTCGGCGCGCCGCCGGCGCCGCCCGTCGCGCGCCGGCCCGGCCGCGCCGTGCTGCGGGCCGCCGGCCTCGCGGCGTCGGTGCTGCTCCTCGTCGCCGTGGCGGTGCTCAGCATCGCCGTGGGCGCCAAGCAGCTCCCGCTCGCCGACGTGTGGCAGGGCCTGCTGCACCGCGACGCCGCCGAGTACGCCGTCGTGCACCGGATGCGGCTGCCCCGTACGCTGCTGGGCCTGCTCGCCGGCGCGGCGCTCGGCGTGGCCGGCGCGGTGATGCAGGCGCTGACCCGCAACCCGCTGGCCGACCCCGGGCTGCTCGGCATCAACGCCGGCGCCTCGGCGGCGGTGGCGACCGGGGCGGTCCTGTTCGGCATCGGCGGCGTCGGCGGCCAGGTCTGGTTCGCGCTGCTCGGCGCGGCCGTCGTGACCGCCGCCGTCTACGTCGTCGGCGGCGGGCGCGGGGCCACCCCCGCCCGGCTGGCGCTGGCCGGGGCGGCGCTCAACGCCACCCTCTACTCGTACGTCAGCGCGGTGATGCTGCTCGACACGGCGTCGCTGGAGCGGCTGCGGTTCTGGACGGTCGGGTCGCTGGCCAGCGCCGAGCCCGCCACCGTGCGCACGGTCGCGCCGTTCATCGCGGCGGGCCTGCTGGTCGCGCTGGCCGCCACCCGGGCGCTCAACGCGCTGGCGCTCGGCGACGACGCCGCGCGCGCGCTCGGCGCCCGGCCCGCCGTCGTCCGGGGCACGGTGATCGTGGCGATCACGCTGCTCTGCGGCGCCGCCACGGCCGCCTGCGGGCCGATCGTCTTCGTCGGCCTGCTCGTGCCGCACCTGGTCCGCGCGCTCACCGGGCCGGACCTGCGCTGGCTGCTGCCGTACTGCGCGGTGCTCGCCCCGGTGCTGCTGCTCGGCGCCGACGTGCTGGGCCGGGTGCTGAGCCGGCCGGGCGAACTCCAGGTCGGGATGGTGACCGCCGTGGCGGGCGGGCCGCTCTTCCTCTGGCTGGTGCTGCGCGGGCGGGTGGCCCACCCGTGATCACGATCCGCACCCCCGGCGGCCTGTCCCTGCGGCTGCGCCCCCGCGCCATCGCCGTCGGCCTCACCTGCGTGGCGCTCGCCCTGGCGTTGAGCGTGCTCGCCATCGGCAGCGGCGACTACCCGATGAGTCCCGCCGACGTGCTGCGCGCCCTCGTCGGCCGGGGCAGCCCGGCCGAGGAGTTCATCGTCACCGAGCTGCGGCTGCCCCGGCTGGTGACCGCGCTCTGCGTCGGCGCCGCGCTCGCCCTGGCCGGCGCGGTCTTCCAGTCGCTGGTCCGCAACCCGCTGGGCAGCCCCGACATGCTCGGCTTCACCCAGGGCGCGTCGACCGGCGCGCTGATCGTGGTGGTGCTCGGCGGCAGCAGCATGCTGCTGGCCTCGGCGGCGGTGATCGGCGGCCTCGCCACCGGCGTGCTGGTGTACGCGCTGGCCTGGCGGCGCGGCGTGCACGGGTTCCGGCTGATCCTGGTCGGCATCGGCACCATGGCGATCCTCACCGGGGTCAACGGCTGGCTGCTGACCCGGGCCCAGCTGATGGACGCCGCCCGCGCCGTGCTCTGGCTGACCGGCAGCCTGGACGGGCGGGGCTGGGTGAACGTGGTCCCCCTGCTGATCGCGCTGGCGGTGCTGGTGCCGGTGGTGCTGATCGGCTTCGGGCCGGCCCTGCGCCTGGTCGAGATGGGCGACGACACCGCCTCCGCCCTCGGCGTACGCGTGGAGCGGGTGCGCCTGGTCGTGCTGGCGGCGGCGGTGCTGCTGGTCTCGCTCGCGGCGGCCGCCGCCGGGCCGGTGAACTTCGTGGCGCTCACCGCGCCGCACCTGGCGCGGCGGCTGACCCGGGCGCCGGGGCCGAACCTGCTGCCCTCGGCGGCCGTCGGGGCGGTGCTGCTGGTCGGCGCCGACCAGCTCGCGCTGCGGGCCTTCCCCGGGCACCAACTGCCGGTGGGCGTGGTGACCGGGGTGCTGGGCGGCGCCTACCTGATCTGGCTGCTCGCCACCGAACGCCGGGCCGGCCGGCTGTGACCGGCAACGGCCCGCGCGGGCGGGCGCACCACGACGAGAACGGAGCACCGAGCATGCAGTCCCGGCTGAGCGGCAGCGCGATGACCCTCGCCTACGAGCGGCGGACCATCGCCGAGGACCTGAGCGTCGCGGTGCCCGACCGGTCCTTCACGGTGATCATCGGCCCGAACGCCTGCGGCAAGTCCACCCTGCTGCGCGCCCTGTCGCGGCTGCTGAAGCCCGCCGCCGGGGCGGTGCTGCTGGACGGCGAGGACATCCACCGGCTGCCGGCCCGCGGCGTCGCGCGCACCCTCGGCCTGCTGCCGCAGACGTCCATCGCCCCGGACGGCATCGGCGTCGCCGAGCTCGTCGCCCGCGGCCGGTACCCGCACCAGGGGCTGCTGCGGCAGTGGTCGCGCGAGGACGAGCGGGTGGTCACCGAGTCGATGGCGGCCACCGGGGTCGCGGACCTGGCCGACCGGCCCGTCGACGAGCTCTCCGGCGGGCAGCGGCAGCGGGTGTGGATCGCGATGGCGCTGGCCCAGCAGACGCCCCTGCTGCTGCTGGACGAGCCGACCACCTACCTGGACATCGCCCACCAGATCGAGATCCTCGACCTCTGCGCCCGGCTGCACGAGGAGCAGGGCCGGACGCTGGTGGCGGTGCTGCACGACCTCAACCACGCCGCCCGCTACGCCACGCACCTGATCGCGATGCGCGAGGGTCGGGTGGTCGCCGCCGGCGCGCCCCGGGAGGTGGTCACCGCGGAGCTGGTCGAGGAGGTCTTCCGGCTGCCCTGCCGGGTCATCGACGACCCGGAGACCGGCACACCCCTGGTCGTGCCCGCCGCCCGCCGCCGCGCGGGCGCGAGCGCGAGCGCCCCGACGGTCGCGGCCGCCGGCGGCTGACGGTCGTGGGCGCCGTCGGGAACCGTCGGCCCGCCGGGCCACGCCGCGAGCCACCCTGCGTGCGCATCGACCGGAATCACCGTACGGTGGCACACGATGCGTGATGTTGTCAGCACCTACCGACAGAACGTCGACGGCTTCGGCCTGGTGACGATCCGCCCCCTGGACCCGGACACCGACATCGACCTGATCCACGGCTGGGTCGGCGAGGAACGGGCCCGGTTCTGGGGGATGCGCGACGCCGGCCGCGAGCGGGTCGAGGAGATCTACCGCTACCTGGACTCGCTGCCCACCCACCACGCCTGGCTGACGCACCGCGACGGCGTGCCGGTCGCGCTGTTCCAGACGTACGAGCCGGCGGCGGACCCGGTCGGCGAGTGCTACGAGGTCCAGCCCGGCGACCACGGCGCCCACCTGCTGATCGGCCCGCCGACCCGGCCCGAGCGGGGCTTCACCGGAGCCCTGCTGGAGGTGTTCCTCGGCTTCGTCTTCGCCGACCCGCGACGCCGGCGCGTCGTGATGGAGCCGGACGCGCGCAACGAGAAGGCGGTGGACCGGCTGCTGCGCACCGGCTTCGTCGCCGGCCCGCTGATCGACCTGAACGGCAAGCGGGCCCGGCTGATGTTCCTCGACCGGGAGACCTTCGAGGCCCGCCGGCGCTGACCCCCACGGCCCGGAATCCGACCCGGCCCGCCGCCCGGGGTTCCGGGCGACCCGGCCCGTCGCCCGGGGTTCCGGAGGACTCGGCCCGCCGCCCGGGGCTCCGGGCGG
>NZ_JBPQTP010000095.1:0-26413 GCF_051386395.1 Micromonospora sp. URMC 106 | reverse complement strand
CCGAACGCAGCATCGCGCCGGTGCGCAGCCACGGCACGAAGCGGGCGAACCAGTCGGGGTCGGCGACCGCGACGGCGAGGCCGGTCAGCAGCCGCGCGGCCCACCGCGCCACCCACCACAGGGGACAGGTGAGCGCGACGGGGAGCACGCGACCACGCTACCGCCGACGCCGCCGGTCCGCATCGCCGCCGGGCGTGTCGGCGCGGGCCGCACCGACCAGGTTGGACGCGGTCCCCGGCCGCCCGCGCGGGCCGGCCCGCACCCACGGTCGGCCCGCGCCGCGCCACCTCGTACCCGCCCCGGCGCGGGGCGGTGGCCTACGCCCGCGGGCGCGGTCGACCGGCCGTCGCGGGGGGATCGACGTACACCGGCCGGCGCTCCGGCTCGGCGTGCCGGGGACGCGGCACGGGGCTGCCGCGCTCCACCGCCGACGCGTCCGGCGCGGCCGGCGCGGGCTCCCCCGGTCGCGGCCGCGCGGCGGCCGCGCCGCCGCCCGACGGGGTGGCCCGGGCCGACCGGCGCGGGCTGAGCAGCCGCATCATCGGCGTCTCGACGAAGCGGTGCAGCACCGCCGCCAGGACCAGGTTGACCAGCAGGAAACCGAGCACCGCGCCCAGCCCCCACCAGCCGTGGAACCCGGTGCCCCAGTCGCCGGTGAGCCGGAGCACGGTCACCATCACCAGGACGTGCACCAGGTAGAAGGCGAAGGAGACCTCGCCGAGCCAGACCATCGGCCGGGACCGCCACGCCGAGGGCCGCCCGCGCACGTCGGCGTCCGCCGCCGCGGTGATGACCAGGATGTACGCCACCGCAAGCAGCGCGGCCCACAGCTCGGCGCGCACCCACTGCGCGGCGACCACCCAGATGGCCACGAAGACCAGGCTCGCCACCGGCAGGCCCGGCCCGCGCCACCGGCCGCGCCGCATCAGCTCGGCGGCGGCCACACCCATCCAGAACTCCAGCGACCGCACGGGCGGGAAGATCTGCGTGAACCACCAGCGGCTCTCCTCGGGCACCAGCGCCTGGGCCGGCCAGAGTGCCAGGATCAGCAGCGGCACCGCGACCACGACCGTCCACAGTGCCCACGGTCGGGCCCGG
Source organism: Micromonospora sp. URMC 106 (assembly GCF_051386395.1). Taxonomy (NCBI): domain Bacteria; kingdom Bacillati; phylum Actinomycetota; class Actinomycetes; order Micromonosporales; family Micromonosporaceae; genus Micromonospora; species Micromonospora sp. URMC 106. The sequence goes on along the minus strand of NZ_JBPQTP010000095.1, from coordinate 25,315 downwards.
CGGACCAGTGGCAGCGCCAGCGGCAGGCAGAGGTAGAAGAAGAACTCGCAGGACAGCGACCAGCTGACGTTGTTGATGCTGTAGAAGGCGCCCGGCCGGGGGTCCCACGCCTGGAGCAGGAAGAGGTTCTCCACCGCGACGGACCGGTCCACCGGGTCGGCGAACCAGGCCGCGACCAGCAGGGCGAGCACCCACAGTGCCACGTGGCTGGGCCAGATCTTGGCGATCCGGCGGCGCCAGAACGCCCGGCGGGACTGGCTCGGCCGGGCCGACCAGACCAGCACGAAGCCGCTGAGGATGAAGAAGAACTGCACGCCGGACAGGCCCAGGGTGAAGAGCCAGTTCACCACGGCCCGGTGGTCCGGCTCGGCGATGATCCCCATCGTGCCGGCGTGGAAGCCGAAGACCAGCAGGGCGGCGACCCAGCGCAGCCCGGTCAGCGACGGCAGCCGGGAGGCGGGGGGCGCGGGTCGGGCGTCCGGCGCGACGGTCGCGGCACCCGTCATGCCGGCGGCCGGGCGGTCCGCAGGGTCACCAGCACGTGCGTCTCCTCCTCGGCCGTCGGCGGGCGGCGTCGGCGACGGCCCGCGGCGGCCTCCGGTCGGCACCGCCCGCCGGGCACCCTACCCGCGCCCCGGGCGCGCCGTACCGTTGCCGGCCGCCGGGCGACGGTTCCGTCCCGGCGCGGCGGAGTGACGCGCGTCTGTGCGTACGCCGGCCGGTGGCCTAATATTCCGTGACCCGGAGGTGACGAGAGGCGGGGACGGATGCACCGGCGGATCCTGATGCGGGCGAAGAAGGGCCCGTTCGACGTCTACTCCCCGGAGGAGGCCCACGAGGGCAACTGGATCGGGGAGAACAACGGCAACCTCGTCTTCAGCCACGCCGCGCACAAGCTCCTGGGGACCGCCACCGCCGAGATCACGTCGACCGAGTTCAAGGTCAACCCGCGCGACGCCGACATGATCAACGAGCGGTACGACGTCTACGTCGTACCGCTCGCCAACGCCTTCCGGCGCAGCTACGCGCACCGGATCGAGCTGATGACCAAGCTCGTCGAGCGGCTGAAGATCCCGGTGGTGGTGCTCGGGGTGGGCGTGCAGACCGACGTCGACGGCGACCGGGAGTACCTGCGCCCCATCGACGACGTGGTGACCCGGTTCGTCCGGGCGGTGCTCGACCGCTCGCACAGCATCGGCGTGCGCGGTGAGATCACCGAGGGCTACCTGCGTGCCCTGGGCTTCTCGGCCGTCGACGTGATCGGCTGCCCGTCGATGTTCCTGCACGGCGACAGCCTGCGGGTGGAGAAGAGGAAGGCGGCGCTGGCACCGGACGACCGGGTCGCGCTCACCGTCTCGCCGTACGTGAAGTCGATGGCGAAGATCATCGCCCGACACCACGAGCGGTACCCGAACCTGCGCTACCTGCCGCAGGACCTCAAGACGCTCGGCACCCTGCTCTACGGCGACGCCCCGCAGGACCGGGGCAAGTCCAGCCCGATCCCGATCCACACCTCGCACCCGCTGTTCACCGAGGACAAGGTGCGGATGTTCGTCGACCCGTGGACCTGGATGGACTACCTCTCCGGGTTCGAGTTCGCCTTCGGCACCCGGATCCACGGCACCATCACCGCGCTGGTCGCCGGCACGCCGGGCTACCTGTTCGCGCACGACTCGCGCACCCTGGAACTCGCCCGGTACTTCGACATCCCGCACCGGGTGATGAAGGACGTGCCGGCCGACGTCGACGCCGCCCAGCTCTACGCGGAGGCGGACTACACGGCGCTGAACGAGGGTCACAAGGCGCGCTACGAGACGATGCTCGCCTTCCTCGCCAAGCACGACCTCGGCAACGCCTTCGCCGACGGGGACAGCGCCGCCCGGTTCGACGCGCGGGTGCGGGCCACCGCGTTCCCGCCCGCCGTGCGGCCGGCCGCCGCGACCGCGACGGAGGTGCTGCTGGAGCGGATCCAGTGGTTGCGGGACCGCAACGAGGCGTTGCGGGAGGACGCGGAAACGCTCCGCGAGCAGCGCCTGGGCAACCGGGTCAAGCGGGTCGTGGGCGGTCCGGTGCGCCGGATCCTGAACCGTTAACCCCGCGCTGGGCGGCTGTTCAGGGACTTCACCTTCGCCGGCAACGTGAGGTTCCGGGGCCGGCCATCCGGGCGGTCGATGGTGTCGGCGTGGTCATTGAGCCGACGCAAGCACCGCTGCTGAGCATCGTCGTGCCCGTGTACGGCGTCGAGCCGTACCTCTACCAGTGCCTCGAGTCGATCCGCGCCGACATCCCGGCCGGCGAGGCGGACGCGGTCGAGGTGATCGCCGTGGACGACGCCTCGCCGGACCGCTGCGGGGAGATGCTGCGGTCGTACGCGGCCGGTCGGGCCGGGATCCGCACGGTGCACCTGAGCGAGAACGTCGGCCTGGGCCTGGCCCGCAACGCCGGTCTCGACATGGCCCTCGGCGCGTACGTCTGGTTCGTCGACAGCGACGACTGGCTGCCGCCGGGCACCGTCGCGGCAGTGCTGGACCGGCTGCGCCGGGACCGGCCCGACGTGCTGATGCTGGACCACCTGCGGGTGCACGAGGGCGGCCGGCGGGAGGTCGACGCGAGCAGCCACCTGCTGCGCGGGGTGTCGGGCGTGGTCCGCCTGGCCGACCGGCCCCAGCTCCTGCGGGTGCAGCACACCGCCTGGAACAAGGTGGTCCGCCGGGAGTTCATGGCCGAGCTGGGGCTGCGATTCCACCCCGGCTGGTACGAGGACATCCCGTTCAGCCACCCGCTGCTCATCGGCGCGGAGCGGATCTCCGTGCTGGACCGGGTCTGCTACCTGTACCGGCAGGGCCGGCTCGGCGCGATCACCTCCACCCGCAGCCGGCGGCACTTCGACGCCTTCGACCAGTACGAGCGGCTCTTCGACTGGCTGGACCGGCACGCCCCGGACGACCGGCTGCGCGCCGAGCTGTTCACCCTGATGATCAGCCACTACCTGGTGGTGGCGGGCAACGACGACCGGCTGCACCCCAGGCTGCGGCGCGCGTTCTTCCGCCGGGTGGCCGAGCACTACCGCCGCTACCTGCCGGGCGCCGGCTACTCCCGCCCGGCCGGGGTGGCGGGGCTCAAGCACCGGCTGGTCGGGCGCAACAGCTACCTCGCGTACGCGACGCTGCGCCGGGCGCACCGGGCGGCGGGCCGGGTGCGGGGCGCCCGCGCGGCCGCTCCCGCCCCGGAGGACGGACGGGCGGGGCAGGTCGCGGAGGCCGGGCGACCCGCGACCGGGACGGCGGCGGACCAGCCCACCGCGATGGCGAGCCGCCGATGAGCGGGCCGTCGACGGCCGGGCTCCGGATGGCCGAGCCTCCGGTGACGGGGTCGCTGCGGCCGGCGGACAACGGCGATCTGCACCGGATGCTGCTCTGGCGCAACCACCCGCAGGTGCGGGCGGTGAGCCTGACCAGCCACGAGATCGGCCTGGTCGAGCACACCGCCTGGTGGTCGAGGGTCCGGACCGACCCGGACCGGCGGGTGCTGGTGCACCTGCACGACGAGGTGCCGTCCGGCATCGTCACGTTCTCCGGGGTCACCTCCCCGGAGCGGGCCCTCACCTGGGGCTTCTACCTCGACATCGACGGCCTGGACGCCCGGGGGGAGCTGCTGCCGGCGTGGCTGTCGCTGGAGCGCGCCGCGATCGCGTACGCCTTCGACACCCTCGGGGCCCAGACGCTGGGCGGCGAGACGCTGGCCAGCAACGCACCGGTGCTGGCCCTGCACCGGCGCTTCGGATTTCGCGAGGTCCGGCGGTACGAGCGGGACATCGACGGCACGCCGCACCAGGTGGTGTGGACGGAGAAGAGCAGAGGAACATGACGGCGACAGTCAAGATCGGACCGCACGCGGTCGGCCCGGGCGAGCGCCCCTTCGTGGTCGCCGAGATGTCCGGCAACCACAACGGCAGCCTGGACCGGGCGCTCGCCATCGTCGACGCGGTGGCGGCCAGCGGGGCGCACGCGCTCAAGCTCCAGACGTACCGGCCCGACACCATCACCATCGACGTGGACTCCCCCGCGTTCCGCCTCTCCGACGGGCACGACCTGTGGGGCGGCGAGCGCCTCTGGCAGCTCTTCGAGCGGGCGCACACCCCGTACGAGTGGCACGCGCCGATCTTCGAGCGGGCCCGCCGGCACGGCCTCACCGTGTTCTCCTCGCCCTTCGACGCGACCGCGGTCAAGCTGCTGGAGGAGCTGGACGCGCCCGCGTACAAGATCGCCTCGTCGGAGCTGGTGGACCTGCCGCTGATCCGGCTCGTCGCGGGCACCGGCAAGCCGCTGGTCATCTCCACCGGAATGGCCACCGTCGGCGAGATCGACGCGGCCGTCCGCGCCGCCCGGGAGGGCGGCGCGGGCGGCATCGTGCTGCTCGCCTGCACCGCGTCCTACCCGGCGCCGCCGCAGGACAGCAACCTGCGGCGGCTGCCCGTCCTGGCCGACGCGTTCGGCCTGCCGGTGGGCCTGTCCGACCACACGCCGGGCATCGGCGTCCCGGTCGCCTCGGTGGCATTCGGCGCCTGCCTGATCGAGAAGCACGTGACGCTGCGTCGGGCCGACGGGGGCGTCGACTCGGAGTTCTCGCTGGAGCCGGAGGAGCTGACCGCCCTCACCGTCGAGTCGGAGCGGGCCTGGGCGGCGCTGGGCGGCACCGCGATCGGGCCCACCCCGACCGAGCGGGAGGGGCTGCGGTTCCGCCGGTCCCTCTGGGTGGTCGAGGACGTCCGGGCCGGTGAGCCGGTCACGCCGGCGGTCGTGCGCTCGATCCGGCCGGCCGGCGGGCTCCCCCCGGCCGACCTCGACCGGGTGCTCGGCCGCGCCTTCACCCGGGACGTGCCGAAGGGGACGCCGCTGAGCTGGGACCTCGTCTGAGGCGACGCCGCACGCGAAAGGGCCCGGTCCGCGTGGACCGGGCCCTTTCCTCGGGCGACGAGGCGGATGAGCGGCGGGGCCGGCGTCCCGGGCGATCCCGCGGGGCAGGCCGTGGCCGGGTCAGTCGGCGACAGTCACCAGCCGGACGAACTCGCGGAGCAGGTCGTAGCCGTCCCAGACCGGCGCGAAGGTCAGCGCCGCGCCGAACGGCACGATCCGGTCGATGCCCCGGCCGCCGAGCCGCCGGGCGAGGCCCACCAGCTCGGCGCGCGTAAAGCCGAAGTGGGTCAGCGTCTGGTCCCGGCGGCGCACGAACGGCGCCAGCTCCGCCAGCTCGGCCACGGTGACGAAGCCGAACGTCCCCGCGCCGAGCCACTCCCGGGGCGCCACCGCCGGCCCGTCCAGCTCCAGGGTCGCGACGAGGTTGTCGTGGAACACCATCCGGGTCACTCCCCCGTCGGCCGCCAGCCCGTACGCGCCGACCCGCTTCTCGACGGCCATCGCCGCGTCCACGTCGAAGCCCCGCTCCCGCACGGCCACGCCGAGCAGGGCGACGAACTCGGCCCGCACGGCGTCGGCCCGGCGGGCGTCGCCGACCAGGAACACCGCCCGGGGCGACGCGCAGGCGGCCTGGTCGAACCAGTAGGCGTCGTTGGCGAAGCGGGCCACGGCGTCCCGCCGTTCGGCGAGCGGGGCGGCCTCCCAGCCGGGCACCGACAGCACCGCGAAGGACGACCGGTCGGGGAAGGTGAGGTCCCGGGCCGCGGGGGCCAGCGGGTGCCGGCGCACGGCGGTCACCGCCCGGTCGCCGCCCCAGACGACCCGCACGTCGCAGCCGGCGCTGAGCCGGGCGGTCACCGCGTCGTCGTGGCCGTACGTGACCATGCGCTGGGTCCGGGCCACGACCGGGTCGGCCGAGTCCAGGCTGTCGTTGAGCACCTCCAGGATCGCGTCGGCGGCCGCCGCCGACCGGGGCGAGATCCGGACGACGTTCGTGTTGCCGGCGAGCGCGGACAGCGCCCAGGAGTAGACGAAGATGGTGTCCACGTTGGCGGGCGGGATGTGGAACACCACGCCCCGGGGGAAGGCGAGCACGTTGTCGTCGAGCCCGGCGTGCAGCCGTTCCACCCCGCGCGCCAGTTCCCGGCGGCGCAGGAAGAAGCCGAGCGAGCCCAGCTCCGGGTGGCGGCGGGCCAGCGCCGGGGCGAGCAGCCGCCGGGAGACCGAGGTCAGGAAGTCCACGATCCGCTCGTCGCCGACGGTCAACGGCGGGTCGACGGCCGGGGGCAGCAGGTCCTCCACCGGCACCTCGGGCCCGGCGGGGAAGCGCATCCGTACCGTCATGCCTGACCTCCGACGTAGGTGTCGCTGCAACCACGGGCCTCGGCGCGGGGCAGCCGCCCGAGGACGCTGAACCGCTTGCCCGGCCAGTGCCCGTCGTCGACCCCGTGCACCACGCCGAGGTCCTCGGTGAGCAGCACGTTGCCCGGGTACGAGGTGGGCAGGGTGCTGAGCACCTCGATCACGCCCGGGGTGCCGACCGGGGCCTCTTGCCAGGTGACCGGGTCGCGGACGATGACGTCGGCGAAGTCCGGGCAGTAGAGGGAGCCGCCGTCGGGCCCCTCCAGGAAGACCGTGCCGATCTGCTCGACCATGCCGTAGAAGTTGTGGATCCGCTCCAGGCCGGTGTCCGCGCCGAGCCGGCGGCGGAACTCGGCGTTGTCCACGGCCTGGTCGGCGAGCTTCTTCCAGCCGCCGGAGTGCACCAGGATCCCCCGGGACAGGTCGAGGCCGTGGTCCCGGGCCACCTCGTAGAGGTAGCGCCAGACCATGAAGGTGAAGCCGAAGACCAGGAACGGCGCGTCGCCGTGCCGGCCGAGGAAGTCCTTGAGCGCGGCCACGTCCGGCCGGTCGTCGGCGTCGAGCAGCCACAGGTGGTCGCGGCCGAAGTTGACCATGCCCAGCGCGCCCGCCCCCCGGGCGGAGTAGGAGCGCCGGTCGCCGACCACGCCGGCCCGGTCCACCACCACCATCGGCAGCCGGCGTGGGCCCAGCACGGCGCCGAGCGTGCGGGCCAGCATCCTCGACTGGGTGGCCGCCGCCGCGCGGTCCAGGTGGATGCGGCTGACCTCGCCGGTGGTGCCGCTGGAGGTGAGCACCCGGATCACCTCGTCGTCCGGCACGCTGGCCAGCTTGCGGGTCTTGAACAGCCGCACCGGCAGCCAGGGCAGGTCGGCCAGCGTCGCGGCGTCGCCGTCCGCGCCGCCCAGGGCGTCCAGGATGCGGGCGTACGGCGGGCAGTGCCGCCGGTGGTGGGCCAGCAGCCCGACCAGTTCGTCGCGGAGCCGTTCCTCCTTCTCCGGCTGGGTGAGCGTGAACACGTCGGTCAGCACTGTGCCTCCAGCGCGCGGTAGTCGGGCTTGCCCGTCGGGGTCAGCGGCAGGGCGTCCACGCCGCGCACCTGGACGCCGGACGAGTGGGTGCCCAGCGCCTGCGCCACCTCGGCGCGGATCCGGGCCAGCCGGTCGGCGTCGGCGCCCTCGGCCACCACCACCAGCCGGTCCGCACCCGCGATCGCCGCGACCGGGCCGTGGTGGCCGAGCGAGCGTTCCACGTCGTCGAGGTTGACCCGGACGCCGAAGACCTTGGCGATCCGCTTGAGCCGGCCGGTGACGTGCAGGAAACCGTCGGCGTCCAGCCGGCCCAGGTCGCCGGTGGCGAGCACGCCGCCCAGCTCGTCCGGGCGGGCCAGGTCGGCCGCGGTCTCGGCGTAGCCCATCATCACGTTGGGTCCCCGGTAGACGATCTCGCCGGTCCGGGCCGGGGCGGTCGTCTCCGTGCCGTCGTCGGTGCGGACGGACAGCGCCCCGCCGGGCACCGGCAGCCCCACCGAGCCGAGCTTCTCCGGCAGCCGGTCGGGTGGCAGCACCGTCATCCGGGCGGTCGCCTCCGTCTGGCCGTACATGACGAAGAGGCGGCCCGCCACGCCGGCCATCCGGCCGTGGAAGTCGGCCACCAGCTCCGGGTGCAGCCGGCCGCCGGCCTGCGTGAGCGTACGCAGCCGCTCGTGCCGAGCCGGCGCGAAGCGCAGCCGGCGCAGCATCTCGTACTGGTAGGGCACGGCGGCCAGGGAGGTGACCCGGTGCCGGTCGACCGCCGTCCAGAACTCGCGGGAGGTGAGTCCGGAGCGCTCCAGCAGCACGGTGGCGCCGGCGTGCAGGTGGCTGGTGAGCACCGACAGCCCGTACGTGTAGTGCAGCGGCAGGGTGGTGGGCGCCACCTCGTCCCCGTCGATGCCCAGCGCGGCGGCGATCGCCGCCGCGTTGGCCCGCACCGCCGCGCGGGAGAGCCGGACCAGCTTCGGGTTGCCCGTCGAGCCGGAGGTGGTGAGCAGCAGCGCCAGGTCGGGGTGGGGCGCGGGGCCGGCGGGCCCGGTGCGCCGCCAGGCCGGGCCGAGACCGACCGGGCCCGGCTCGTAGCCGTCGACCGGCTCCGGGCCGGTGAGCAGCACGGCGGGGCGGAACCGGTCGACCAGCCCGCGCAGCGCGGCGGGTGCGACCTGCGGGTCGAGCAGCGCGACCGGGCGGCCGGCCTGCCAGGCCGCGAGGATCCGCAGCACCGCGTCGATCTCGGCGGGAGCGGCGGCGAACACCACGCCCGGCGGTTCCCGGTCGAGCAGCGCGGCGAGGTCGGCGACCCGGGTGGCGAGTTCCGCGCCACCGACCTGCCGGCCGGTCGCCGCGTCCACCAGCCGCGCGTCGGGATGCACCAGGCCGTTCGCGTCCGGTCGCGGCGGGCCGACCCGCCCGGCACGCGACGCGGCGACCCGGTCGGGATGCGACGCGGCGGCCCGGTCAGGGTGCGGCAGGGCGGTCACGGGGTCAGCCCGCCGTCCACGCCGACCACCTGGCCGGTGACGAAGGCGGCGGCCGGGGAGAGCAGGAACGCGACCACCTCGGCGACCTCCTCCGGCTCGCCGAGCCGGCGCAGCGGGGTGGCCTCCGCGCGGGCGCGCCGGCCCGGCTCGTCGAGGTCGGCCAGCAGGTCGGTGCGGATGTAGCCCGGGGCGACCGCGTTCACCCGGATCCCGGCCGGACCGAGCTCCTTGGCGGCGGCCCGGGTGAGCCCCTCGACGGCGGCCTTGCTGGCCGCGTAGACGGTCTGGCCGGCGGCGCCGGCCGAGCCGACCAGCGAGGCGGTGAGCACCACGGCCGGCCGGTCGCCCCGGCGCAGCAGGCGGGCCCCCTGTTGCAGGGTGTGGGCGGCGCCGGCCGCGTTGACCGCGAACAGCCGGGTCACCGTCTCGTCCGACACCGCGCCCAGCAGCCCCGCCTCGTGCACCCCGGCGTTGACCACCAGGGCGTCCAGGCCGCGCCACCGCGCGAAGACGGTGCGCATCGCCGCCCGGACCTGGTCCGGCTCCGCCACGTCGCCGTGCACCGCCAGGTGCGGCCCGCCGGGCAGGCCCGCGGCCACCTCGTCGGCGGAGCCGGGCAGCCGGCCGTGCACCGCGACCGCGCAGCCCCGCGCGGCGAGCAGCCGGGCGACGGCCCGGCCGATGCCCCGGGTCGACCCGGTGACGAGGACCCGGCGGGCGGGCGCGGTCCGGCCGGCGGCCGACCCGGACGCGGCGGCGTCAGTCGGTGAGGACGACACCGTGCTTCTCCAGGATCTGCCGCGCGCGGTCGAAGGAACTGAGGTCGATCACTTCGTCGGTGTCCAGCATGACGCCGAACTCGTCCTCGACGGCGGCCACCAGGGACATGTGCGCGAGCGAGTCCCATTTCTCGATTCCGCGATATTCGAGACCGTCCACATCGGCGTCCTCGGACAGTTCCAATGCCGTGCGGAAGACGACTCTCAGTCGCTCAAGTTCCACCGCGATTTCCTCCGTAACTGGTCCGCACGCCTCGACGTGCGGGCCGAGTGTAGCCGAGGCAGGGGGGCCTTCAACCTGGCCCTGAGCAGGCGAAAAGTGTTTGCCTGCAAGGCGTTTCGCATTCACTCCACGCGCGGCGACAGTTCACCGAGGGGCGTGGAGGTGTTAACCCACCCGGTCTAGCGTCTCGATCCGGCCGGCCGGGCAAGGTGGCCGCGGAATCGACCACGACCATGGGAGCACCAATTGAGCGAGTTGAATGGGTCTTCCATTCTGATCACCGGTGGAACGGGCTCCTTCGGCAGGACGTTCCTCCGGCACGTCCTCACCGAGGCCGACCCGGCCCGGGTGGTGGTCTTCTCCCGCGACGAGCTCAAGCAGTACGAGCTGCGCCAGCAGCTCGGCGACGACCCGCGACTGCGCTGGTTCATCGGTGACGTCCGGGACCGGCACCGGCTGACCCGCGCGATGCACGGCGTCGACCACGTGGTGCACGCCGCCGCGCTCAAGCAGGTGGACACCGCCGAGTACAACCCGTCGGAGTTCATCGCCACCAACATCACCGGCTCCCAGCACGTCGTGGACGCCGCCATCGAGGCCGGCGTGAAGAAGGTCATCGCGCTCTCCACCGACAAGGCGTCCAGCCCGATCAACCTGTACGGCGCGACGAAGCTGGTCGGCGACAAGCTGTTCATCTCGGCCAACCACTACGCCGCGCAGCACCCGACCCGGTTCGCGGTCGTCCGCTACGGCAACGTCGTCGGCAGCCGCGGCTCGGTCGTCCCGCTGTTCCGCCGGCTGGCCGCCGAGGGCAAGAGCCTGCCGGTCACCGACAAGCGGATGACCCGGTTCTGGATCACCCTGGACCAGGCGGTCCAGTTCGTCATGGACTCGTTCGACCAGATGCAGGGCGGCGAGCTGTTCGTCCCGCGGATCCCGAGCATGCGCATCCTCGACCTCGTCGAGGCGGTCGCCCCGGACGCCACCACGCACGAGGTCGGCATCCGCCCCGGCGAGAAGCTGCACGAGGAGATGATCGCGCCGGACGACAGCCGCCGGACCCTGCGCGCGAAGGACCGGTTCATCGTGCAGCCGACCATCGCCACCTGGGGCTACCAGCCGCCGGTCGGCTGCGAGCCGGTGCCGGACGGGTTCGCGTACCAGTCGGACAGCAACGACGAGTGGCTCAGCGTGGAGCGGCTGCGCGACATGCTGGGCGTCACCGCATGACGGGGCTGCTCCCGTACGGCCGGCAGTCGGTGACCGACGACGACGTCGCCGCCGTGGTCGCCGCCCTGCGCAGCGACTGGCTCACCACCGGCCCGCAGGTCGACGCGTTCGAGGCGGACCTGGCGGGGTGGACCGGCGGGGCGCGCTGCGCGGCGGTCTCCAACGGCACCGCGGCGCTGCACGTGGCGTACGCGGCGGCCGGGGTCGGCCCCGGCGACGAGGTGATCGTGCCGCCGATGACGTTCGTGGCGACCGCCAGCAGCGCGGTCGCCCTCGGCGCGAAGATCGTCTTCGCCGACGTGGAGGACGACACCTTCACCCTCGACCCGGCGGCGGTCGCGGCCGCGACGACCAGCCGGACCCGGGTGGTGTCCGCGGTCGACTACGCCGGCCACCCGGCCGACTACGACGCGCTGCGCGCCGCGACGGCCGGCACGGACGCGCTGTTGCTCGCCGACGCCGCGCACTCGATCGGCGCCACCTACCGGGGGCGGCCGGTCGGCTCGCTGGCCGACCTGACGACGTTCTCGTTCTTCCCGACGAAGAACCTCACCACCGCCGAGGGCGGCGCGGTCGCCACCACCGACCCGCACCTGCTGAAGCGGGCCCGCCGGTTCCGCAACATCGGCCTGGTCCGCGAGCGCGACGAGCAGCGCTGGCCGGACGAGGGCGGCTGGCACCAGGAGGTGCACGAGTTCGGGCTGAACTACCGGCTGCCGGACGTGCTCTGCGCGCTCGGCCGCAGCCAACTGCGCCGGCTCGGCGACTTCCTGGCCCGCCGGGCCCGGCTGGTCGCCCGCTACGACGAGGCGCTGGCCGACCTGCCCGGCGTGCTGACCCCGGGTCGGCGCTCCTGGGCCTCCCCCGCGTGGCACCTCTACCCGATCCGGGTGCTCGACGGGCGGCGCCGCGAGGTGTACGACCGGATGCGCGCCGCCGGCATCGGGGTGCAGGTGAACTACATCCCCGTGCACTGGCACCCGGCCTTCGCCGACCTGGGCTACCGGCGCGGATCCTGCCCGGTGGCCGAGTCGTTCTACGAACAGCAGTTGTCCCTGCCGCTCTTCCCGGATCTCACCGAGGCCGACCAGGACCGGGTCGTCGACGCCCTCGGCGCGGCGCTGCGCACCGCCACGGCGCGATCCGCCGCCTGAGGGGACCCCGATGCACCACGCGAACCACTTCTACGGCCACGCCCACGTGCTGGCCCGCTACGCGGGGCTGGGCGACGGCCACCCGCCACGCATCAACGGGTACGTCCAGCACGGCTGGAACATCGGCGACGGCCTCGCCCCCGGCCACCCGTACGCCGAGCGGACCCCGAGCCTGCTCTGGTCGGAGCAGACCCGGCGGCGGGCCTGGTCGGTGGGGCGGCGCAACGTCACCGTCATCGGCGCACCCTTCACCTACCTGCTGGCGATGCGGCCCGAGGACCCGCCGGAGTCGGAGCGGGCGGGGACCATCTGGTACCCGTTCCACGGCTGGGAGGGCCAGCACGTGCGCGGCGACCACCGGGAGCTGATCGCCCGCATCCGGGACACCGAGCCCGGCCCGGTCACCGTCTGCCTCTACTGGCACGAGTACGGCATGCGCCGGGTGCGCCGGCTCTACGAGAACGCCGGCTTCCGGGTCATCTGCCACGGCTACCGCGGCCACTGGTGGAAGGACACCGACCCGCTCTTCCTCGACAAGCAGCTCACCGAGCTGCGCCGGCACCGCCGGGTGGCGTCGAACCGGCTGACCAGCGCCATCTTCTACGGCATCGCCGCCGGCTGCGAGCCGGCCGTCTACGGCGACCCGATGGTGCTCGCCGACGAGGACCCCACCTTCGGCGGCACCGCCCGGATCCGCCGCCAGTGGCCGGAGCTGCACGGCGAGCAGGTGGACCTGCCCACCGCCGTCCGGATCGCCCGCGCCGAGCTGGGCACCGACCACCGCTGCACGCCGGCCGAGCTGCGCGAGCTGCTCGGGTGGGCGAACCTCCAGGAGGAGACGAGTTGACGACTGAGACGGCGCCCCGGATCGCGCTGCCCGGCGGGGAGATGCTGGCCTGGTCCGACCTGCCGGAGGAGCGCCTGGCCGAAGGCGGGCCGCTGGCGGCGCTGGCCGCCCACCTCGTGCCCGCCGGTGCCCGGGTGCTGCTGGCCGGGCCGCACGACCCCGCGCTGCTCGACCGGCTGGCGCACGCCGAGGTGACCTGCCTGCTGCGCAGCCACCCCGACGGGGTCGCCCTCGCCGACCGCGCCGCGCACGTCGTGGTCGCCGGCCCGGCCGGCCTGCCGGCGGGTGAGCGGTTCGACGTGGTGATCGCGGGCGCCGGCCTGGACGCGGTCGAGTCGGTGGAGGGGACGCGGTTCGGCTGGGCCGGCGTGCTGGACCGGTTGGCGGCGGCGCTGCGCCCCGGCGGCGCGCTGCTGCTGCGCCTGGACAACCCGCTCGGTCTGCACCGGCTCGTCGCCACCTCCCCGTGGTACGCCCGGCGTGACGACGCCGCCTGGACGATCGGCGGGGTGCTCGACGCGGACCGCCCGGCCAACCTGGCGCAGCTGGGCGACCGGCTGGCGGCCGTGGGGCTGCGCGCCGAGGCGTCCTTCGCCGCGTACCCGCACCCGGCGGCGCCGACCGCGCTGCTCGACACCGGCGCGCTGGGTCGGCGGACCACGTCCGGGTTCCTCGACGCGGCGCTGCACGGGGCGTGCTCCGGGGCCGCCGCCCGGGACACCGTGCTCCAGGATCCGGCCCGGCTCGCGGTCGACGCGCTGCACGCCGGCCGGGCCGGCGAGCTGGCGCCGGCCTGGCTGGTGCTCGCCCGCAGGGCCGCCGGCCCGGCCGGCGCGGACCCGGCCGGCGCGGACCCGGCCGGCGCGGACCCGACGGCCCGAGGGCACGCCGACCTGCCCGTGGCGCTGGTGCAGACCGGGCCGCCCGGGGTCGGCGTCGTCGAGGTGGTCGACGGCCCGGACGGCTGGCGGTGGCGGGCCGCCGCGGCGGAGACCCGGGGCGCGCCGGCGGCGCCGTTCGCCAGCCGGCTGGCCGCGTACCGGGACCCGGGGGCGCTCGCCGGGCCGGTGCCGGACGGGCGGCTGCTGCGCACCCTGCTGCTCGACGGCTGCCTGCGGCGGGACACCGACGCGCTGCGCCGGCTGCTGCGCGGGTACGCCCGCTGGCTCGCCGGGCAGGTCGACGCCGACGGCCGGCTCGCCGGCGCGGTCGGGCTGGCCACCGTGGACAACGTCGTCGTGGCCGGGGACGCCTTCGCGGTGCTCGACCCGAGCTGGCGCGCCGCCGAGCCGCTCGCCGTCGACGTGGTGCTCGCCCGGGGTCTGTGGCGCTTCGCCGCCGAACTGCTCACCGGCGGGTACGCCCACCCGTGGACCTCCACGCTGGACGTGGCGGGCCTGACCGTGGTGCTGGGCGGGGTCGCCGGCCACGACCTGGACCGGCCGACCGTCGCGGCGGCCGTGGAGGCCGAGGCGGCGATCGCCGCCGCGCTGCACGGGCTGGACGCCGACGGCCGGGTCGCCCTCGCCACCGAGCTGCGCGCCGTCGAGCCGACCGGCCCGCCGGTGGGCAGTCGCAGCTACCAGCAGCTACGGGAGGCGTGGCTGCGCCAGCGCGAGGAGCTGACCCGGCTGGCCGCGCTGCTGAAGTGGACCGAGGAGCTGCTCACCTCGCGGGAGCGGGCGCTGCGCCGCGCCGACGCGACCATCAACCTGCTCAGCGGCTCGCTGAGCTACCGGGTGGGCCGGCTGGCGATCGCCCCGGCGCGGATCGCGAAGCGGGGCGCCCGGGCGGCCAAGCGCCGGGCCCGGCAGGCCCTCGCCCCGAAGCCCGAGGAGAAGCAGTGACCGACACACCGGCCGCCGACAGCCCGACGGCGCCCGACCGGACCGGCACCGGCCCCCGGCCGGCGGGCGCGACCGACACGAGCCACCGACCTGCGGGCGCGACCGGAGCCGGCCCCCGGGTCGTCGGCGTCGTGCAGGCGCGGATGGGCTCGTCCCGGCTGCCCGGCAAGGTGCTGCGGCCACTCGCCGGGCGCAGCGTCCTCGGCCGGGTGGTACGGGCCGCGCGGGAGAGCGGCGTCCTCACCGACCTCGTGGTCGCCACCAGCACCGAGCCCGCCGACGACGCCGTGGTGGCCGAGTGCGACCGGCTGGGCGTGGCGTGGCACCGGGGCCCCGTCGACGACGTGCTCACCCGCTTCGTCGGCGCGCTGGACGCCCACCCCGGCGACGCGGTGATGCGCTTCACCGCCGACTGCCCGCTGCTCGACCCCGAGATCATCGCGCTGGTCGCGGCCGTCTGGCGCGCGGTACCCGGCCTCGACTACGCCAGCACGTCCATCGCCCGCACCCTCCCCCGGGGCCTGGACGTCGAGATCATCCGGGCGGACACGCTGCGGACGCTGGACCGGCTCGCCACCGACCACCACCGGGTGCACGTGACCTCGTACGCGTACTCCCGTCCGGAGCTGTTCCGGGTGCTCGGGGTGACGCTCACCCCGGACCGCTCGGACCTGCGGCTCACCCTCGACACCGAGGCCGACTGGACCCTGGTGCGGGCGGTGACCGACCATTTCGGGGACGTCAGCGTCCCGCTGGCCAAGCTCGCCGACTGGCTCGACGGGCAACCGGCGCTGCGCGCCGTCAACGCCGGCGTACGACAGAAACGGCTGGAGGAGTCCTGAGCACCGTACGCGTCGGACTGCGCTGCGACGCCGGGCCCCGGCGGGGCGTCGGGCACCTCGTCCGCTGCCTCGCCCTCGGCGAGGAGTTCCTCGCCCGGGGCGCCCGGGTCGAGGTGTTCGGCACCGTCGAGCGGGTCGGCTGGGCCAGCGCGCAACTGGCCGCCCGCGGCATCCCGCTGCACCCCGGCCCGGAGACCCCCCGGGAGCTGGTGGAGACCGCGCGCCGACACGCGCTGGACGTGATGGTGCTCGACTCCTACGAGCTGGACCCGGCCGCGGCGGGCGCGCTGCGCGAGGCGGGCGTGCTGACCCTGGCCGTCGTCGACGGGGACACCCGAGGGCAGGACGCCGACCTCTACCTGGACCAGAACTTCGGCGCGTCGACCCCCGCGCCGGCCGGCCGGCTGCTCGCCGGCAGCGCGTACGCCCTGCTGCGGGACTCGGTGGTGGCCGCCCGGCCGGCCGCGCCCCGGCCCGCGACGGCGGCCGGCCGACCCCGGGTGCTGGCGTTCTTCGGCGGCACCGACGCGGTCGGCGCGGCCCCGGTGCTGACCCGGGTGCTGCTGGCGACCGGGCACCCGATGGACCTCACCGTCGTGGTCGGCCGCCCCGAGGTGGAGGCGGAACTGGCGGCGGTGCCGCCGGGGCGGGGGCAGTCGCTGCGCCCGGTGCCGCCCACCGACGAGCTGCCCGCGCTGATCGGCGCGGCGGACCTGGTGGTCAGCGCGGCCGGCACCTCGACCTGGGAACTGTGCTGCCTCGGCGCGCCGTCCGCGCTGGTCTGCGTGGTGGACAACCAGCGCGAGTCGTACCACCGGGTGGTCGAGGCCGGCCTCGTCGCCGGCCTCGGCGAACTGCCGGAGCTGGCCGCCCCCGGGATGCCGGGCCGGGCGGCGCGGGCCGCCGCCGCCCGCACCCTCACCGGGCTGCTCGCCACCCCGGAGCGCCGCGCCGCCCTGTCCGCCCGCGCCTGGTCCACCGTGGACGGGCTGGGCCGGGGCCGGGTGGCCGACGCGGTACTGGTCGCCCTCGCCGCCGCGCCGGCCTGATTCGCCGGGCTCAGACGAGGCGTCGGATGCGCACCTTCGGCTGCTCGTTCCTCAGGTGACCCAGCTTGTGTTGGCGCACCTGCTCGTCCCACACCTCCTGGTCGTAGTCCGGGTCCGGCGGGATCCACCGGTGTGAGCCGTCGCTGTAGTGGAACTTCTCGTCGCCGGGCCGCAGGATGCTCACCGGATCCACCCGAGGAAGCGCCGGTGCAGGGTGCCGGCCGGCGCCCAGGTCAGGTCCTCGGCGGCGCGGACGAACTGCGCTCCCATATACAGCGCCAGTGACATCGGAGCGCCCACGAACTCCGCCTGCAACTCCTGACGGCGGGTCCGGCAGGGCCAGGGTGCCCCGCAGCCACCGCAGCTCCAGATCGGCAGCACCGGGCCGTGGGCGGTCACTGTGGACCGCCGAGCAGGGGTACGTAGTGCGCCCGCTTCTGGATCCACCGCTGCCGCTCGGGGCAGGGGTGGACCCGGCCGCACCGGCACAGGCCCAGACCTACCTCGTCGTGATGGGTGGGGAGCACGTCGGCGGCCTCGGCCAGCGGGTTCTCGGCGTCGAGGAACATGTCCGCGACAATCCCGCCGGCCATGGCTCGGCAGCCATGTCAGCCGGCCATGTCACCGTGACATGAGCGGGCTCGACCTGCGAGGGTACCGGCCCCTAGGCTCCGGGCTGCGCACCATGGGTAGTCGCGTGACAACGCTGGGAGTCGCTGTGCTGCTCGACCAACTTCAGATCCCCGCCGATCTGTGGTCGCGCGAGGACGTCCGTATCGCACTGCAAGCCCGCGACATCGGCACTCTGTTCCGGCTGGTCGCCCGGCACACCGGGGCGAGCCAGACTCGCATCGGGGCCGCCGTCGGCCTGGAACAGGGTTACGTCAGCCGAGTCATCGCCGGGCGCAAGGTGACCTCCATCGACGTGCTGGAGCGAATCGCCGATGGCTGCGGCATGCCCGACGAGGCCCGGATGACGCTCGGCCTCGCGCCTCGCCGACGTGCATGTCGCCCAGACATGGCCGCCGGCCCCAGCAGCCGGCAGAGTGACGTGCCGGTCACTCGGTCCTGGCGCGAGGACGTCCGCGCCGCCGTACAGCTGTGGGAAGGCGACGTGAACCGTCGAGAAATGCTCCGTCAGGCAGTGTTCAGCTCCGCTGGCTACACCCTGCCGGCCCTCCGCTGGTTCACCGCCCCCACCCCACAACCCGTCGCACAGGAAGGCCGCCGGATCGTCGGTCAACCCGACATCGACACCATCCGGGAGATGGCCACCACCTACCGACGACTCGACAACCAGTACGGCGGTGGCCACGCCCGCGACACCGTTGCCCGCTACCTCAACCACGAGGTCACGCCCCTGGTGACCGAGGGCCGCTACGACCCGGCGACCGGTCGCAGGCTGCTCGCCGCCGTCGCCGAGCTGACCCAGCTCGCCGGCTGGCAGGCGTACGACATGGCCGAACACGGTCTCGCCCAGCGCTACCTCACCCACGCCCTCGACCTCGCCCGGGCCACCGACGATGTCAGCCTGGGTGCCGAGATCCTCGCCGCCATGAGCCACCAAGCCACCTATCTCGGCCACACCGCCACCGGCGTCGACCTCGCCCGGGCCGCCCGTCAGACGGCCCACCGCGCCGGCCTCACGGTGCTGGCCGCCGAGGCACTGGTCATGGAAGCCCACGCGCACGCCGCAGCCCGCGACGAACGCGCCTGCGCGACCGCGCTCCGCCAGGCAGAAGCGGCCCTCGACCGGGCCGACCGCAGCAGCGACCCACAATGGCTCGGCTACTTCGACGAGGCGTACCTGTCCGCCAAGTTCGGCCACTGCCTTCACGCCCTAGGTCGACACCGCCAGGCCGAACGCTTCGCCGTCCGCTCCCTGCGCATGGACGAGCGCTACGTACGCGGCAAAGCCTTCAACCTGGCCCTCCTCGCCTCCATCCACGCCCAACAGGACGACCCCGAACGCGCCAGCGTCATCGGAGCTGAGGCTCTCACCCTGACCGCGCAACTACGGTCAGCCCGAGCCGTCCGCTACCTACGCGACCTACGAACCCAGCTCACGGCGCACCGTCGCCTGCCGGCCGTACGGCACTTCATCACTCGCTTCGACGCGGCCCTCGGCCAACGCCGCTGACTACAGCTCACGTCGGGCCTTGCGCGCGACCAGCTCCAACACCGCGATCACCGTGCCGGCACCCACGATCCCGCCCCGCGACACCAGATCCCGCGCCTCCTCCAACGGAATCCAGGCCACCCGCTCAGCCTCGTTGACGTCCACGGGCGCGCCGACGTGCTCCGCCTCGCGGGCAAGGAACAGCAGGTTCTCCGCGTCCGCGGTCGCGACCCACGGCTGGAACGACAGCAACGGTTCCACGGCAACCGGACGCCAGCCGGTCTCCTCCTCGACTTCCCGGACCGCGCACGACGCCGGTTGCTCCTCGTCATCGACGTAGCCGCCGGGCAGCTCCCACACCCACCGGTCGAACACGAACCGATGCCGCCGTATCAGCAACAGGCGCTCCTGCTCGTCGAGGACGGCGACCATCGCCGACCGGGGCGCCCGAATCACGTACTGCTCGAACCTGACACCGTCCGGCAGTTGCACGTCGGCGACGCTCAACCGCGCCCGCCGGCTGCCGTCCACGACCCGCTCGCCATGGATCGTCCACCGGGTCGACTCGGTAACCTGCTCTTCCGCCACCCGACCAGTATCCGGCCAACGGACTGCCGGCCGCCGTTCCTCGTCCGGCAACGACTCGGGGCCGCGTCGACGCAGTGCTGGGAAGGCGGCGCCGTCAGGGCAGGAGTTCGAGGGTGATGCGGGAGCGCAGCTCCGGGCGCTCGGCGAGGAGCCGCTCGACCACCGCCGCCGCCTCCGGCCCGGTGGCGAGGAAGCGGATCGGCCGCCGTTCCTGCTCGACCAGGGCCGCCGAGCGGGCCGGCTCCGACAGCGGCAGGTTGTAGAACGCGGGCGCGGAGGCGCCGTGGGTGCCCTGGAGGGTGGCGAGGAAGAGCGTCTCCAGGTAGCCCTCCCGCCGGTGCTCGCTGACCACGACCGTGACCTCGCCGGCGCGTACCGGCGCGTGGGCCAGCGCGCGGACGGTCACGTCGGCCTGCCGGGGCCGGTCCAGCAGTCCCGACCACCAGGCCGCCGCCCAGGTGGTGCTGCGCGCGCCGAACGGCTGGGCGAAGATCCCGCCGCCGCGCGCCAGGCCGGCCACCCCGGCCGTCGCCGCCACCAGCGACAACGCGACGAGCGACCGGGCGACCGGGCCGGGCCGGGCCGGGCGCCGAGCGCGCCACGGGACCGGCCGCAGCAGGAACGCCGCGCCCACCCCGATGAAGAGGACCACCAGCAGCAGGTGCAGCGTCTTGCCGTAGTAGTAGCGCGGGTCGGTGCCCTGCAGAGCGAACCAGGTGCGGAAGCCGCCCGCGAAGACCAACGCCACGGCAAGGGCGCCCGCGTACCGGCGCCACACCGGCAGGCGCAGGCCGCCGGCGATCAGCCCCGCGCCGACCACGCCGACCAGCGCCAGGTAGGCGTCGTAGCGCGGGAAGACGCCGCCGCCGGTGGCGGCGTTGTCGACCTGGTCGGTGAAGAGCAGGCCCGCCACGCTCGGCAGCGGCGTGAGCAGCGCCGTGGCCAGCGCCACCGCGCCGGCCAGCCAGGGCCGCCGGCCCACCGCCCGCCGGTGCCGGACCAGCCAGGCCAGCACCAGCACCCCGACCACCGGCAGGAACATCAGGTACGCGAACCCGATCCCGACGCAGAGCGCCCCGAGCAGGCAGAGCTGGGTGCCGGTGCGGGCCACCGGCCGGCACACCAACGCGACCAGGATCGCGGTCAGCGCCAGGCCGAGGCTCTCCCCCGGGTAGCCGTACACCACGAACCGGGCCAGCTCCGAGCCCAGGGCGAGCGCGGTGACCGCGCCGGCCAGGGCGACGGCGCGCAGCGAATCGAGCAGCCGGCCGGCGATCCGCCCGGCGGCCCACACCACCGCGAGCACCAGCAGGGCGTACGCGGCCAGCGACCAGCCGAGGTAGTGGTCCAGGGTGCTCGCCGGCGAGCCGGGCGCGGTCGACGAACGCAGGAAGGTGTCCAGCAGCGCGGCCGTGACGTGGAAGCCCTGCGGATACCAGACCATCGCCTCGGGAGCGGTCCGGGCCGCGCCGTCGGGGTCGCTGAACAGGTAGCCGCCAACCGCCCGGATGCCCTCCACGGCGGCCAGGTGCCGGCTGTTGTCCTCGCCCGTCATCGCGTACGCCAGCCGGCCGGCCAGGCCGTCGGCGCGCAGGTAGGGCCAGGCCAGGGCCAGCGTCGCCAGCACCGCCGCGACCACCGGGGCCGCGTCGGCCGGCGCGGGGCGCGGCAGGCGCGGCCGGACGCCGGTGACCAGGGCGAGGCCGAGCAGCGCGGTCAGCGCGGTGCCGGCCACCGGCACCGGGTGCAGGCCCCACGGCCAGACCGAGAAGAACAGGGCGGCGGCGCAGAGCGCGCCGAGCAGCAGTGCCGTCGCCAGTACCAGCCGGTCCAGCAGGGTCCGCCCGACCCGCAGCAGCGCGGCCGTCAGCACGAGCACGAGCGGCGGCAGCACGGCGGCCAGGCCCAGCGCGTACGCCAGCAGCGGGACGACCCAGGCGGCGGCGAGCCAACCGACGACGGTCGCGGGTCGGCGGGCCGGGCGGGTCCGGGCCGGCTCCGGCCCGGCCGCCGGGCGGGACGCCACCGGCGCCGGGGTGGGACTGCTCTGCACTGGTCGTCTCCTCGGGGCGCGGCTCCGTCCGGGCCCGGGCGGAGCCGCCTCACGGTAGGGGCGGCCCGCCGACGCCGGTCGACGTCGACGTGTGCGCCAGGTGACGGTCGGGCGACGAGATGCCCCGCGTCGTACACCTGTGCCAACCCGGCCGGTAGGCTGGGCGGATGACCGGGGCCGCCTACCAGCCGTCGATGCTGGACCTGACCGCCGCGGAGCCGTCGCTGGGGCCGCTGGCCGGCCGGCTGCGCCGGCACCCGCTCACCCGGGGCGCGTGGGTCGACCACCTCCCCGGCTGGGTCGCCGGCTCCGACCAGGTCTTCGACACCCTGCTGCGGGACGTGCCGTGGCGGGCCGAGCGCCGCACGATGTACGACGCCGAGGTCGACGTGCCGCGGCTGCTCTGCTGGTATTCCGGCCACCGCCCCCTGCCGCACCCGCTGCTCACCGAAGCGCGCGCCGCGCTCACCCGGCACTACGCCCCCGAGCTGGGCGAGCCCTTCGTCACCGCCGGCATGTGCCTCTACCGCTCCGGCCGGGACAGCGTCGCCTGGCACGGCGACACCCAGGGCCGCTCCGCGCACACCGACACGATGGTCGCCATCGTGTCGTTCGGCTCGCCGCGCACGCTGCTGCTGCGGCCCCGCGGCGGCGGCGCCAGCCTGCGCTTCCCGCTGGGGCACGGCGACCTCGTGGTGATGGGCGGCTCCTGCCAGCGCACCTGGGAGCACGCGGTGCCGAAGACCAGCCGCCCCGTCGGCCCCCGCGTCAGCGTCCAGTTCCGCCCCGCCGGCGTCGCCTGACCCACTGCCCTCGGGCGCGACCGGACCGGGCGGCGGCCGGGAACGGGGCGGCGGCCGGGAGGGGTGGCTATGGCTGCCGGCGGCTGAGCGGGCGGGGCCGACCGGGCGGACCGGCCGATCGGCGCCCACCATTCCGCCGTTCGGATGAGGGCCCGCAGGGCGGGGTGCGGCGGCATCGCCTCGTGTGGATGAGCGGCAGGTGGCCTGTGTCGAATGTGGCCTTCTGAGCCGCGTCGGTGCCCCCACCGTCACGGATCGTCGTGTTAGCTTGACGACCCAATCACTCTCCGCTGTCGTCTGGAGCTTCTCCCGTGCTCGTTGGACGCCCGACCGCGCGGCGAACCGGCGCTCGTTCCCTCCCCACCCTGCTGCGTCGCCATGCCGGGCTCGTCGTCGTGCTCGCCGCCGGTCTCGCGCTGCGGATCGCCATGATGGTCGCGTATCCGCCCGCGTTGTGGTTCCAGGGCGACTCCGGGACCTACCTCCGGCTGTCCGCGCAGTGGCCGGCGATGCCGGCGCGGTGGACGTACCCGTGGCTGCTCAAGGGCTTCGAGTGGACCGGCACCGTGGCCTCCGTGGTGGCCCTGCAACACCTCGCCGGGCTCGCCCTGGGCGTCGCGGCGTACCTGCTGCTGCGCCGCCTGGGCGTCGGCCCCTGGCCGGCCACGCTCGCCGCGACGCCGATCCTGCTCGACGCCACCCAGCTCACGCTGGAGCAGTACCTGCTCACCGAGACGCTGTTCACCACCGCGCTGGCCGTCGCGGCGCTGCTGCTGGTCCGACGGGAACGGCCCGGTACGCTCGCCGCCCTGGGCGCGGGCGTCGCCGTCGCGCTGGGCATGGCGACCCGGCCCACCGGCGTGGTCGCCCTCGGCGCCCTGCTGCTGTTCCTGCTCGTGTCGTGGCGCGGCTGGCGGGCGCCGGCCGCGTACCTGCTCGGCATCGTCGTGTTCTTCGGCGCCGCCTTCGCCGGCATCGGCACCGTCAAGGGCGCGCTCGGCCTGGAGGGCGGGAAGTTCCTCTACGGACGGACGGCGCAGATCGCCGACTGCGACCGGCTGGAGCTGCGGCCCGGGCTCCGCAAGCTCTGCCCGACCCAGCCGCTGGACCAGCGCCCCGCCCGGCCCGACTGGTTCATCTGGAACCGGGACAGCCCGATCCGCAACGCCGACCGGCCCGAGGACCTCGACGAGTTCGCCCGGGAGGTGCTCCGTCAGCAGCCCGGCGACTACCTGGCCGCCGTGGCGTCGGACACCGCGCGTTACTTCTGGCCGACCCCGCTCGCGCCGACCGAGTCGTGCCTGGCCACCTGGTGGCGACCGCAGCCCGCGCCGACCGACTGGGCGGCGGACTACGACTGCGTGCCGCGCACCGCCAGCCCCGGCTACGACTGGAGACCGGCGCCGTCGCGGGACGTCGAGCCGAACGCGGCCAGCCGGTTCCTGCACGCCTACGGCCGCTACGGGGTCACCCCGCCGCCGGTCCTGGCCGCCATGGTGCTGCTCGCGCTGGTCGGGGCGGTGTGGCCGCGCCGGGGCCGGCTGCGGCTGAGCCTGATCGCCCTGCTGTACGCCGGTATCGGCGTCGGGATCATGGTCTTCTCGGTGGCCACGTCGATGTTCGAACACCGCTACGGCCTGCCGGCCCTGGCGTTCCTCCCGATCGCCGCCGCGGTCGGCTGGCAGCGGCTGCGGTCGGCACCTCATCCCTCGGACCGGCCCGCGCCGGCCGACGGCGAGCCGGACCGGCTCGCGCCCACCACGGCAGAAAGCAACGGGGAGCATGACGAACGAACCAGAGATCGAGGTCACGGTGCTGCTGCCGTGCCTCAACGAGGCTGAGACGCTGGAGGTCTGCGTCCGCAAGGCGCTGCGCTCGCTGCGGGAGTGCGGGGTCGTCGGGGAGGTGCTGGTCTCCGACAACGGCTCCACCGACGGTTCCCAGGAGATCGCCGAGCGGGCCGGGGCCCGGGTGGTGCACGCCCCCATCCGCGGCTACGGTGGCGCCCTGCTCAACGGGATCGACCAGGCGCGCGGCCGGTACGTCATCATGGCCGACGCCGACGACTCGTACGCCCTGTCCGACCTCGGCCCGTTCGTCGAGGCGCTGCGCGCCGGGCACGACGTGGTGATGGGCAACCGGTTCCGGGGCGGCATCGCGCCGGGCGCCATGCCGCCCCTGCACCGCTACCTGGGCAACCCGGTCCTGAGCTGGCTTGGCCGTCGGCTCTTCGGCCTGCGCGAGGTCCGGGACTTCCACTGCGGCATGCGGGGCTTCAACGCCGAGCGGATCCGCGCGCTCGGGCTGTGCATGCCGGGCATGGAGTTCGCCTCCGAGCTGGTGGTGCGCGCCGCGCTGGCCGGGTACGACATCGTCGAGGTGCCGACCACGCTGTCGCCGGACGGCCGGTCCCGCCCGCCGCACCTGCGTACCTGGCGGGACGGCTGGCGTCACCTGCGGTTCCTGCTGGTGTTCGCCCCGCGCAAGACGCTGGTCCGACCCGGTGCCACGTTGGCCGCGCTCGGGCTGGCCGGGGTGGGGGCGCTCACCGCGGGCCCGCTGAACCTCGGCCCGGTCCGGCTCGACGTCAGCACCCTGGTGTACGCCTGCCTGATGGTGCTCGTCGGGGTGCAGCTCGTGCTCTTCGGTGGCCTGGCCGAGATCTACGGCCGGCAGGAGCGGCTCGTCCCGCAGCGGGCCTCGGACCGCTGGATCCGTCTCCTGCGGCTGGAGACCAGCGTCACCGTCGGCCTGCTGCTGCTCGTCGCCGGCACCGCCGGCACCGTCGGGGCGGTCGCCTACTGGGGGCTGGACGGGTTCGGCGACCTGAACCCGCACGACACGCTGCGCGTGGTGCTCCCGTCGGCCACCGCGATCGCGCTCGGCGTGGTCGTGCTCTTCTCCGGCCTGGTGGGCAGCCTGCTCACGCTCCGCCCGACACATCCGGCGCCGACGATCGTCCGCCAGCCCACCCCCGCCCAAGACCGC